>JAUMYV010000029.1 GCA_030528445.1 Porphyromonadaceae bacterium
CTCTAGCTTGTCACCTAGATTGTTTAGCGTATTCCAGTTAGCCCCCTGTAGCTTACCTTTGAGATCGAAGCTACGCTCGTAGTTGGCCCTTAGCTCAAGGATGGGGCCGAAGCCGAATCCCGCACGTACACCCCCAAAAGGAGATTCTCCAAGGTTTAGACTCTTGTCCCACCATGTGTAACCAGCCATCGGAGACACCGTAAGGGTAACGTCATTGATCTGAGCTATCGCCTGAGTACTCATCCCTAGCAGCATCGTAGCACATAGCACGGTAGTTTTCTTTTTCATCTTATTCTACTATTTAATGTTAATGGGTTCTCTCCGCGTTACAATATTCACTGATAGAGAGGAAGAATATACGCTCCTTCTATTGAACTGCTTTAGAGCCCTATTTCGATTATTTAACAAACAAAACGTTCTAATTGTTCTCATCTTGTATAAAAAAGTTATCCGATAGGTAGGTTTTCGTCCTTCCTATCGGCCAACTTATATTAACATAAATACGCTTTCTAGATGCGAGTAATGCGAGCTCCGAGAGTATTTAAACGAGCAGCTATATCCTGATAGCCTCGGTCTATCTGCTCAATGTTGTGTATCGTACTAGTTCCCTCTGCACTCATTGCAGCGATCAATAGAGCAATCCCCGCACGAATATCAGGCGAAGACATCGTCGCAGCTCTTAACTTGTACTTATGACCAAGACCAATGACCGTAGCTCTATGAGGGTCGCACAGCATAATCTGCGCCCCCATGTCAATGAGTTTATCCACAAAAAAGAGCCGGCTCTCAAACATCTTCTGATGGATGAGTACGCAACCTCTAGCCTGGGTCGCCGTAACCAAAAAGACACTGAGCAGGTCTGGGGTAAGCCCTGGCCATGGAGCATCGGCAATGGTCAGGATAGAGCCGTCCATGAAGGTGTCAATCTCATACCCATCCTCATGCCTAGGGATGTACAGGTCATCGCCACGCTCCTCCACTGTGATACCTAGACGACGAAAAGCAGAGGGGATAATACCCAAATCGGGAATGCTAACATCCTTGATGAGTAACTCGCTCTTAGTCATAGCAGCCATACCGATGAAGCTACCAATCTCAATCATGTCTGGAAGCATTCGGTGCTCTGCACCACCTAGATACTTAACGCCCTCAATTGTCAGACGGTTGGAACCAATCCCCTCGATCTTCGCTCCCATGCGTACAAGTAGCTTGCTCAATTGCTGTAGATAGGGTTCGCAGGCTGCGTTGTAGATTGTCGTCGTTCCCTCAGCCATCACGGCTGCCATCAAGATATTGGCTGTTCCCGTCACGGAGGCTTCATCTAGAAGCATATACTTACCCTTGAGCTCCTTGCCCTCTAGTACATAGCTCTGCTTCAGTGCATCATACTCACAGCTAGCACCAAGTTCCATAAAGCCGATAAGATGCGTATCAAGCCTACGACG
Source organism: Porphyromonadaceae bacterium (assembly GCA_030528445.1). Taxonomy (GTDB): domain Bacteria; phylum Bacteroidota; class Bacteroidia; order Bacteroidales; family Porphyromonadaceae; genus Porphyromonas. The sequence goes on from JAUMYV010000029.1 coordinate 1,446, forward strand.
ACCAATTTTATCTCCACCGGGCTTGGGGAAAATAGCATAGCCAAAGCGCCCGAGCAAAGCCCCCACAGTCATGATAGATCCCCTTAGAGCGCGACTCCTCTGTAAGAATTGCTCAGTCTGCAGATATTCCAGATCAACCTCATCGGCTTGAAAGCTATAGCTCCCCTCCTCTTCGAGCTTGGTTACCTTGACACCCATCTGACGAAGTAGCTCAATCAGATTATTTACATCTAGGATGTTGGGGATGTTGTGTATCGTTACTACCTCAGGGGTTAGAAGTACCGAAGAGATGATTTGTAGAGCCTCATTTTTAGCCCCTTGTGGTCGAATCTCTCCACTGAGGCTATAGCCTCCCTCGATCACGTATGATGCCATTGACACAGGTGTTGTTTGGTGAAAAACTTATCGACGTTGTTTCAGTTGCTTTTTGCTAACCTTCTGCTTACCTCCTCGATCAATGCTATTGGGATTGATTACGAGCTTGCAGTTCTCAGGTGTGAGCATAATCTCGCCCTCCGACAGCTCAAAGAGATCCTTGAAGATCTGCAAGTCATCGACCGTATCGCTATTCCACGTCATATAAGAACGCTTCATCTGAGTGGCGATGAAGTACTCCAGCATGGCGCGCTCACGACCAACCTCCATCTTGCAGACCTTTTTGATCATACCCTCGATGATGTGACCATAGTAGCGATACTTGATATGGTTGTTGATATAGGGCAGAGACTTAGGCTTCTCGTGCATCCGATCCTCTGTGATGGTTCCTTGGGGGTAATCTATGTCTAGCTTGAAGCCGGAGATAATGGCCAGATGATCCCAATATACCGTGTCGGAGTCGGGAGTTTCGCGTCGCTCTGGCGATAGACCACTCATCGTGCGCACAATCTTGCGCGCGCACAGGTTACGCTTCTCTCTACCCTCGATGCTCATACAGTACTGCACGAGCTTCTGGATATGGCGCCCATACTCGGGCATAGCAATAGGGGTTAGCTTATTGTTGTATTCCATTGATTGTTTTGTGTTTTTTAGAGGCGCTCCTTAATTGCTTTTGTTTCCGACTCAAATCCAGGCTTCTCGAGCAGGGCGAACATATTCTTCTTGTACGCCTCTACTCCTGGCTGATTGAACGGGTTAACCTCAATCATATAGCCACTAATGCCCACAGCCTTCTCGAAGAAGTAGAAAAGCTGACCGATATAGTACTCATCGAGCTTGGGCATCGTGATGCGGATATTGGGCACACCTCCGTCAATGTGTGCCATACGCGTACCCAGCTCTGCCATTTTGTTGACTTCGTCTACACGCTTGCCAGCCAAATAGTTCAGACCATCAAGATCCTCCGTATCTGTCTGAATGCGTAGCTCTCTGTCGGGGTTAAGTACAGAGATTACAGTCTCGAAGATTGAGCGTTCTCCTTCTTGAATCCACTGCCCCATCGAGTGTAGGTCAGCCGTCAAATCGACAGAAGCGTTGAAGATACCCTTGCTGTCCTTGCCTTCGCTCTCTCCGTAGAGCTGCTTCCACCACTCGCCGATATAGTGCATCTTGGGGTGATAGTTAGCCAAGATTTCGATCTTCTTACCTTTCATATATAGGGCGGTGCGAGCAGCTGCATATAGCGCCGAGATATTGCACTCGGTGGGGATCTTACCATCCACCATAGCCTTCATAGACCTAGCACCCTCTACGAGAGCTCTGATGTTGATGCCAGCAGCAGCTAGAGGCAAGAGACCTACCGGGGTAAGCACAGAGAAGCGACCACCGATATCATCGGGGATTACAAAGGTCTTGTAGCCCTCCTTGTCTGCCAATGTCCGTAGAGCGCCCTTGGCCTTGTCCGTTACGGCTAGAATACGCTGCTTGGCTTCCTCACGGCCAAACTGGTCCTCGAGTAGAGATTTGAGGACGCGGAATGCGATAGCAGGCTCTGTAGTCGTACCACTCTTGGAGATATTAATGATTCCGAAGCGCTTGCCTCTAAGGAAGTCGCATAGCTCCCAGAGGTAGTCTTCTCCGATATTATGCCCAGCGAATAGGAGTTGAGGATGCTTGTGTTCACTCTTGTATACCTCGAAACTACCCGTCATGGCCTCTAGGACGGCCCGTGTACCTAGGTAGCTACCTCCGATACCCACACTCACGATGTAGTCGCACTGATGGGCTAGAGCCTTAGCAGCAGCCTCTATCTCGTCCAGATCGGCCTCTGTGATTTGGACTGGAAGCTCGATCCAGCCAAGGAAATCGCTACCAGCACCAGAGCCCTGATGCAGCGCATCTACATATCCTTGGCACTTGTCATGCCACACTTTTAGTTCGGCATCGCTAACAAAATTGCTAATACCAGATAGATCCAAGCGGATCGTCTTCATATCGTGATTCATTGTTTGGGTTCGTTAGTTTTATTTGAATTTCTTACTTAAACTTTCTATTGCATCTTCGATTCTCTTCCCCTGATAGAGTATCTCGTAGACTGTACGAGCGATTGGCATATTAACCTGATAGCTCTGATTGACCTCGTACACACATTTGGCTCCATAGTACCCTTCGGCCACCATGCTCATCTCCATTTGGGCCGCCTTAACGCTATACCCCTTGCCCAGCATATTGCCAAAAGTTCGGTTGCGGCTGTGGTTGGAATAGGCCGTAACAAGCAGATCGCCCAGATAGACGCTCTCTGTGACGTCTCTACGCACAAGGTGCACAGAGTTGACGAAACTACTCATCTCTGCGATAGCATTGGAGATGAGTACAGACTGGAAGTTGTCTCCGTAGTTCATACCATTGCAGATACCAGCGGCTATGGCATAGATATTCTTGAGGACTGAGGAGTATTCGATACCGATGACGTCACGGCTGACAACACAGTTGACAAAGTCATTAGTCAGCACTTGGCTCATCGCCTTAGCCTTCTCGATATCGAAGCAACCAGCCGTAAGGTACGAGCGCCTGTCACGAGCGACCTCCTCGGCATGGCAAGGTCCAGAAATCACACCAACCTGGCTCTGTGGCACTTCCTTGACGGTCTGCAGATAGTCAGAGATGAGTAGATTCTCATCAGGCACCATCCCCTTGATAGCATTGAATACGAGTTTAGTACGTAGCAATGTGCCACGAATACGCTTGAGATAACCCTTGACATACGGCGAAGGAACAGCCAAAATCACAGTGTCGCACGAGCGAACAAAATCATTGACATCCCCCTCGGTGAAGAAATCTATTCGGTCAATCGGGAAAGGAACGGAGGTTAAGTAGCTCGGATTGTGCCCCAGGCGCTTAAACTCCTTGACATGATTGGAGGTACGCAGGCACCACGATATGCGTGGCTGTGTACGCATAACAATCTTAGCTAGAGCCGTAGCCCAGCTCCCCCCACCGATGATGCCGATCTTACCTATTGGATTCATAGCTATATATCCTTATATAGGTTACGATTGCGCTGAGGTCTCCCTCTCGTCTTATTGCAACCAAGAGGCCACATCCTCCAGCTTAATGGCTGGAAGATCCTCTAGCTTATACTTCTTCTTAATATCCATGAGGCTCTGATGCATACGTCCTGGTTTCTCTTCGGCACGCATAGCCTCTACTGTCAGATAGCCAGCCTTATGTAGCACGGGGACCCATTCGGCTGGGACAGCATATTCGGCGAAGGCCTCTGCCTTATCTTTCTGCACGACCTTCTCGGGGCGCATCTGCGGAAAGAACAACACCTCTTGGATACTCTCTTGCCCTGTGAGAAACATCACCAGACGATCCATGCCGATACCCATACCACTGGTTGGTGGCATACCATATTCCAGAGCACGTAGGAAGTCGTGGTCGATGTACATCGCCTCGTCATCTCCCTTCTCTGAGAGGCGAAGCTGCTCTTCGAATCGCTCACGCTGGTCGATTGGATCATTGAGCTCACTATACGCATTGGCAATTTCCTTACCATTGACCATCAGCTCAAAACGCTCCGTTAGGCGAGGGTTACTACGATGCTCCTTCGTCAGCGGGGACATCTCCTTGGGATAGTCTGTAATGAATGTTGGCTGAATATAGTTACCCTCACACTTCTCGCCAAATATCTCATCGATGATCTTACCCACACCCATCGTTTCGTCTACCTCGACACCGATTTGCTTGCAAGTCTCACGTAGCTCGGCTTCACTCATCTGGCTAATATCAATCCCTGTATGCTCCTTGATAGCATCGAACATGCTGATGCGCTTGTAAGGGGCTTTGAAGTCGATCTCTCTATCGCCTACCCGCACCTTGGTCGTCCCGAGCACCTGCATACAGATATATTCGAGTAGCTCCTCGGTGAAGTTCATCATCCAGTTGTAGTCCTTGTAGGCCACATAGATCTCCATAGCAGTGAACTCTGGGTTGTGCGTACGATCCATGCCTTCATTGCGGAAGTTGCGGCTAAACTCATACACACCATCGAAGCCTCCTACGATGAGCCTTTTGAGGTATAGCTCGTTGGCAATACGCAAATACAATGGCATATTGAGCGTATTGTGGTGGGTGATGAACGGACGTGCAGCTGCCCCCCCGGGGATAGGCTGGAGCACTGGAGTATCTACCTCTAAATAGCCTCGCTCGTTGAAGAAAGTACGCATAGCATTGAAAATCTTCGTACGCTTGACGAAGATGTCACGAATATGCTCGTTGACCGCTAAGTCCACATAGCGCATACGGTAGCGATGCTCTGGGTCGGTAAAGGCGTCGAAAGTCTGTCCATCTTTGACCTTAACAATAGGTAGAGGACGCAAACTCTTGGCCAAAAAAGTAATCTTAGAGGCGTGGATAGAAATCTCTCCCATCTGAGTGCGGAAGACATAGCCCTCTACCCCGATGAAGTCGCCGAAGTCCAATAGCTTTTTGATGAGCGTATTGTATACTGTCTTGTCTTCTCCTGGGCACAGCTCATCGCGACTAATATAGATCTGTATGCGACCTGTGGTATCTTGTAGCTCCAAGAAAGAGGCCTTACCCATAATGCGCTTGCCCATAACACGACCAGCCAACCGAACATCACGCCTAGGGGCGTCATCCTCAAATGAATCTAGTACCTCTTGGCTATATGCCGTTACCTCAAACTCTTCGGCTGGGTAGGGATTGATGCCGATATTCTTCAGTTCCTCTAGGCTCTGTCGCCTGATAATTTCTTGTTCGCTTAATTCTAAAACGTTCATGTTCAAAATTTCCTACTAAGGCTACGCTCCTAACATTGATTCGATTCACATTGCCCATAGCACTATGGATGTAAATATAATATGAATTGACCGCTTACCGACTATCCGTATGGGTAAGAGGAACGTTCAGCCCAATCGTCTCGCCCCTATCGTACAGAGACTAAGACAAATCATAATTTCTAAATTTCCACAAAGATACTCAATTATCCCGATACCCCTGACCCCATACTATCGCCCCAAGCTCATGTAGAGTATCATTTGCACCCTAGAATATCAATCTAACCACCATGCCCTGATTACTTCGGCGTAACTATGCTCGGCTGGCAAGAAAGGTCTCCCCCAAAACCAACCGATAGCTAGAGGGAGAGTGGGCTAATACTACAAAAGAGAGCTTTTTCAGAATCGCGGTAATCACAAGGCATTAAGACTGAAGGCACAGCGAATTTGCTCATGTAAATAACGCAGCCCGAATATCAAAATAACTCAGCGAGTGCCGCAATTACGCAAGGCTCTCCAAAAAGTTTAGAGCAAGCTTAGCTCTATATAGATCAAGACTATATCTACATAGAGCAAAGCTTGCCCTAAAGAATTATTCTTGAGCAAACTAATCTACCCTCCTATTGATCGGGCTTTATCCGTGTAGCAGATGTCATTGCTGTGACACTCCATAGTCTCCTAGATTTAGTTTTCAGGTTTACGGTTTTTATTGATCATCCAAATGCTACTTTGGGAGTGAGAATGTGCAATTTGCGCCAAGGGAAAAGTCTGTCCTAGAGTTTGCTTACCTTTGTAAGGATATACATATTACTATTATTATGCAAGTAAGACACCTTATTGAAGAGCATTCTCTGCTTAGCCGATTCGTCGCAGAGATGAGAGATGTGGAGATACAGCATGACCCACTACGATTTCGTCGCAACATCGAGAGAGTAGGCGAGATTATGGCATACGAAATCAGCAAGAAGCTCACCTACAGCATTCATCCCGTACGTACCCCACTAGGGGTAGCCGAGTGCGCATTCGTTGAGGACAAAGTCGTACTCGGCACAATTCTGCGTGCAGGACTTTCGCTTCATCAAGGATTCTTGAGCTACTTCGATCGCGCAGAGAACGCATTCGTATCTGCATATCGCAAGCACAAGGATCGCCTCAACTTCGATATCTTCATTGAGTATATCGCCTCTCCTAGTTTGGAGGAGAAGACGCTCATACTAGTAGATCCTATGCTTGCCACGGGCAGCTCTATGGAGCTAGCTTTCCGCGCTCTACTGACCAAAGGCACACCTCGAGAAGTACACCTCGTATCTATCATTGCAAGCCAAGAGGCTGTAGATTACTTGCAGAGTAAGTTCCTCGAGAGTAACATACATCTTTGGGTAGCTGCTATAGACCCTAAGCTCAACGAGATGGCATACATAGTGCCAGGACTGGGAGATGCTGGCGACCTAGCCTACGGAGAGAAGCTATAAGGTAAGCGAGCTCAGATGCCAATAAAATCTCCTCGCCCGATCGAGCTGCTTGCTCCAGCCAAAGACCTAGAGGCGGCTCGCGCAGCCATACAGCATGGTGCAGATGCTATCTATATCGGAGCTCCGAAGTTTGGAGCTCGATCGGCTGCAGGAGTTCCCCTAGAGGATCTACGTATCCTTACCCAAGAGGCTCATCTATACGGCGTACGCATCTATGTAGCCCTCAATACAATCCTGTACGACCACGAGCTCTCGGAGGTCGAGACACTTATTTGGGACATTTGGCGCGCTGGAGCCGATGCTCTCATCGTGCAAGACATGGGTGTAACTAAGATGAACCTCCCACCCATTCCGCTACATGCCAGCACCCAGTGCGATACTACCGAGACAGAAGACGCCTTACAGCTTGAGAGTCTAGGCTTCGATCAAATCGTCCTAGCACGCGAGCTGAATACAAAGCAGATTAAGCGGATCTATGCAGTCGTCAATCGCCCGCTAGAGGTGTTCGTACACGGAGCGCTATGCGTGAGCTATAGTGGTCGATGCTACCTATCCGAGGAGGAGACCAAACGCTCGGCCAATCGCGGAGCTTGCTCCCAGCAGTGTCGCCTACCCTATGATCTAGTAGATAGTCAGGGGCGAGTCATCCGGAGCCAAGAACATCTACTCTCCCCCATGGATCTCAATCGAGCAGATATGCTAGAGGAACTACTAGAGGCCGGTGCATCGTCGCTCAAGATAGAAGGGCGACTCAAAGGTATTAGCTACGTCAAGAACATTACTGCATACTACCGACAGAAGCTAGATCGGATCATCGATCAGCACCCCAAGGTATACCGACGGGCATCACTAGGGCGACACACCTATGAGTTTACGCCCAATCCCTACAAGAGTTTCAATCGAGGATTCACGCAGTATCAGTTTCATCTAGCCACACTACAGAGGCACAACAAGACCGTCATCAATCCGCACTCGCCCAAGAGCCAAGGAGAGTATCTCGGCACACTGACACATGGTAGCAGAGGCACCTATCAACTATCGGGCGATACAGAGCTCAACAATGGCGATGGCCTCCTCTACATCACCCCTAGCGGCCAGGTCGGTGGCATCAAGGTCAATCGGGCTCTGCCTGGAAGTGCATTTCAGCCTGCTCGCCCTGTCGATATTCCACGGGGGAGTCGAGTTTTTCGTAACCAAGACCAATCTTTCGAGCGTCTACTAAGCAACCCATCGGCATCGAGGCGCTTAGCCATCGGCATCAGACTATCCCAGATCTCTTGGGGGCTACGTCTAGAGATGTGGCCAAGAGACCTGCCTAGACTCATCGTCAGCAAAACTATTGAAATGGATATAGAGCCTGCCAAGAAGTTCGACGAAGAACGCCTGCGTAGCGAACTTGCCAAACTGGGGGATAGTATCTTCGTCGCCGAGGAGATTGCGGTAGACTTACCCGAACAACCACCTTTCGTTCCCCTCTCCATACTCTCGGAGCTAAGAAGGACAACCACGCAAGCTCTAATGAGAGGCATAGCACTCCACCAACGCCCCGACCGAAGTATACGAACCCTAGAGATGAGGCATCTAGATCGCAGTACGCTCCCCCCACGACCACGCCTTTTAGCCGACTACAAAGCCAATATATCCAACCGACTGGCTCGAGAACACTACCGTGAACTAGGCTATGCTCAGCAACAAGCCGCCTACGAGCTTACTCCCACCTCAGGGGCTGAATTGATGTGTACGAAGCACTGCATCAGGCACTATCTAGGCTACTGTACACGAGAGACCAAGAAACCTCTACCCTACTCCGAACCACTCTACCTATGCCAGAGAGGTCAGCGTCTACGCCTGCGCTTCGATTGCAGCAAGTGCCAGATGCTTATTTACAAGGACTAAGAAAGTGGAAGTGTCGCGGAATTTACATCCGCCTCTCCATAACTCGGAGTGTCGGATGAACTATCAAATCACAAAAAACCAAAATAAACCACAAAAACCAAATACCCCAATATGACACAACGAGATTAAAAAATACGCCTAAACATTTAAAAATATCATTATCTTTGCCCAACAAATTACAATACTCCAAGAAGCATGCATGTCTAAAAACCATCATCACTTTATGGGGTATTAAATGCACCAGAATTATGGGACGCGCAAGTCAGTACGGTTCCGCCTCCAAGGCGAAGGTAGCGTCGAAAGCGCTACGCGGAGACATCACGCTTCAGGAGTTAGATCAGCGCTATAGTCTTAGCCCCTCTAAGATTAGCGAATGGCTTAATGAGCTAGAGACACATGCTCATCAAGTCTTTGATCGAAATAGGATGTATGAGTCGGGGTGGGCAATACAAGAATAATTATTTGGACAGAGCGTTTCTAGCACGCTTGAAACAAGTACATACAAGCATGTATCTGCCTCAATCCAACGAAAGAACTGTTAACTCCACTTTGGCATTAGGAAGTTTATGCGCTACCACAACTACGAACGCCCACATCAAAATCTCAAAAAGATACTCCTCGCAAGTCAATATGGAATAACTCAACTTAGTATCTACAAACCAATTAATTACATACAATGAGCCAAAGCAACAAAAGTGCACAAGCCAACAAAGTGCCCCTAATCAGCAAGATAGCCTACGGATTTGGAGATGTGGGCTGTAACTTCAGTTGGTCGTTTGTCGTTTCTTTCTTGATGATTTTCTATACCGATGTTTTCGGTATCAGTATGACAGCGGTCGCAACTCTGATACTTGTGTCTCGCGTTTGGGATGCGATCAATGACCCTATTATCGGTAACCTAAGTGACCGAACCAGATCTAGATGGGGCCGCTATCGTCCTTGGTTGCTCTTTGGGGCACCAATTACTGCACTAACCTTAGTTTTGTGCTTCTGGGCACACCCCGATATGAGTGACACTGGTAAGATTGTCTATATGGCCATTACCTATGGACTATTGGTGCTGGGTTACACCTGTGTCAACCTTCCCTATGGGACACTCTGCGGTGCTATGACTCAAGACATTGACGAGCGTGCCCAAATCAATACCAGTCGCTCAGTGGCAGCGATGATTGCCATCGGGATTATCAACATAGTCACTGTACCTCTGGTCAAGTACTGTGGAGATGGTACGCTCAGCAGTAGCAAGGGATTCTTCTACGTAGCCGTTATATATGGTCTGATTTTTACGCTTTGCCACTGGTTTTGCTTTGCCAAGACCAAGGAGGTGGTAGAGCTCCCCACAGAACAGGAAAAAGTACCTCTGAAGCAACAGTTCAAGGCACTCGCCCAAAACAAACCTTTCATTATGGCGGTGATCGGGCAACTCTTGTTTGGCTTCATCCTTTACGGACGCAATGCCAACCTCATCTACTACTTTAAGTATGTAGAGGGGCACGAAGACCTATTTACTTTCTTCTCCACCGTCATCATCATTCCCTCTATCATAGGGGCTGCTCTCTTCCCGATGGTCTTCCATATCACGGGGAACAAGGGTTGGGCTGCCAGTGTCTTTAGCTTCCTTATGGGAATCAGCATGGTTGTACTTTACTTTTTCTCGCCCAACACCGACCCTATCCTCTTCTACGTATTTGCAGCTTTGGCTCAGTTCTTCTTCTCGGGTTTCAATACGGCAATCTATGCCATCATCCCCGATTGTGTAGAGTATGGCGAGTGGAAAACAGGTATCCGCAACGACGGTTTCCAGTACTCTTTCATCTCTCTGGCCAACAAAGTAGGTATGGCTCTAGGTACTTCGCTCCTTGCCCTAACAATGGGATGGGCTGGCTACGAGCCCAATGCAGAGCAGTCTGAATTGGTAAAGAACGTGATCCACCACGCCTTCAGTACAGTCCCTGGTATACTCTGGATCATCACAGGTGCGATATTACTTCTATATCGCCTCAACAAAACACAATACAAAGCAATAGTGAACGAGCTCGCACTTCGCGAGAGCAACAAAACCAAATAAAAAAAACAAATACAACTATGAGACAGGCAGTTCTTGTTTCCCCAAAAACGATCGAATTTAGAGAAGTCGAAGCTCCCAAAGCTGCAGACTTACAAGCCCACCAAGTACTTATCAACGTCAAGCGTATCGGTATCTGTGGTAGTGAGATCCACTCCTACCACGGGGAACACCCCGCGACCTTCTACCCCGTAGTGCAGGGACACGAATTCTCCGCTGTAGTCGTAGCTGTAGGATCTGAGGTGACCAACTGCAAACCTGGCGATCACATCACAGCCCGACCTCAACTCGTGTGTGGGGAGTGTGCCCCCTGTAAGCGCGGACAATACAACGTGTGTGAACAGCTGAGGGTAGAGGCTTTCCAAGCCAATGGTACAGCTCAAGACTATTTCGTCACCACGGACGACCGTGTCGTAGTGCTGCCCGAGGGGATGAGCCTCGACTATGGGGCAATGATTGAACCTCTCGCAGTGGGAGCCCATGCCACAGTACGCACAGATGTCAAGGATAAGAATGTCGTTGTCAGTGGTGCTGGTGCTATCGGTAACCTTGTAGCCCAGTTTTGCATTGCCCGTGGGGCTAAAAAGGTACTCATCTCCGATGTGAGTGATCTCAGACTACAAAAAGCTAAAGAGTGTGGCATTCAACACACGGTTAATGTCCTCAACACTCCTCTAGCTGAAGCCGTCAAGGAGGTTTTTGGCGACGAAGGCTATCAAGTGGGCTTTGAGGTTGCTGGTGTAGAATCGAGCATTCGATCTTTGATGGCAACTATCGAGAAGGGTAGCGACATCGTCATTGTGGCCGTTTTCGGCAAAGATCCAGCTCTAAGTATGTTCCACCTCGGTGAGCATGAGCTACGCCTCATCGGGACGATGATGTATCGCCACGAGGACTATCAGACAGCAATCGACTTCGTGAGTCGTGGTATCATCAATCTAGAGACCTTGATTACTTCTCGCTTCAGCTTTGAGCAGTACGACGAGGCTTATAAGTTCATTGATGCTCACAAGACAAGCACGATGAAGGTTATCATTGATTTTGAGATGTAAGACGTGAAGATTAGCTTGCAATATATCTTGGTCATGCTTGGGGCGCTATGCTGCGTCTCAAGCCATGCACAAGATTCACTGAGAGATAAAGGAGCGGGGCAGTACCTAGATCTCCGCCTAGATGTCGCCAACAATCATTTGTGGCGAGGTATTGAGGTCAGCGATGGCTTGGTGATGCTCGGTAGCGTAGCTGTCCATGACAAGAGCGAGCGGTTTAAACTCGGGATGTGGAGCGGTAGCAACACTTCGGGACGTTACAAGGAGTTTAACTTCTTTGGAGAGTTGAATCTAGGAGCCTTCGGGATATCGCTATGGGATATCTACAACTTCTCTCCAGGCGCAGCCTACAACAACCGAGAGTTTTTCAACTACGATGCCCGTACGACTGGGCGTTTCCTAGACTGCAATCTCAGCTACGATATTGGTAAGACCAGCATAGGCTTACCCTTGACCTTGCAGTGGTCGACGATCCTATTCGGGCGAGATCGCTGGGCGGACAACTCTAGCAATCGTTACTCCAGCTATGTATATGCCGAGTACGCCTTGCTCAATAGCCGAGACTGGAGAGCCGAGTTGGGTGTCGGGGGGACGTTTACCTTGACGAGCAAGCATGGCGATAGTTCGACCTTCTACAGCGACAAGCCAGGCATCATACACATCCAGCTAAAGGTAGAGCATGATATCCCAATCTCCTCAAGGTATACCCTCCCTGTATTCGCCAGGGCGGTGCTTAACCCTGTGATGGATAGAGCCTTCTTGCAGATAGGAGCTCGTGTACTAAGTTTCTAATATCAAAGGAAGAAGTAATGAAGAATATAATTGTTGGCATAGGCGAAGCTCTCTGGGATTGTCTCCCTGAGGGACGTAAGCTCGGGGGAGCTCCCGTCAATTTTGCCTACCATGTGGCACAGCATGGTATGCAGAGTATCGCAGTGAGTGCCGTCGGCAACGATGCCTTGGGAGATGAATATCTAGCTGGTCTAGAACAGATAGGGCAGGCGCAGCACATCGTACGAGTGGCACAACCCACGGGAACCGTACAGGTAAGCTTATCCAAAAACGGTATACCCACATACGAAATTTGCAAGGATGTAGCCTGGGACAATATCCCTTGGACACCCGAATTGGAGGCTTTGGCTCGGGAGAGCAAGGCCGTGTGTTTTGGTTCTTTGGCTCAGCGCTCCAAGGTATCAAGAGATACCATCCTGCGCTTCATTGATAGCATGAGCGTCCACGCCGAGTGTATCTTTGATATTAACTTACGCCAATCCTTCTATAGCCTAGAGGTGATTACCGAGAGTCTCAAGAGAGCGACTATACTCAAACTCAATGACGAGGAGATCGAGATCATACAGGAGTTGCTGAAAATAGAAGGGGAAACGGAGGCAGTCTGCCGCCAAATCATTGAGCAGTTTGCTCGTCTCAAGATGGTTATCTTGACCTGCGGAGCCGTGGGGAGCTACGTGTTTACGGCGGAGAAAACCTCCTATATAGCCACCCCCAAAGTAGATGTGGCAGATACCGTTGGGGCGGGGGATTCATTTACGGCGACCTTCGTGGCTCAACTCCTCAAGGGACGCCCCATCGAGGAGGCACACCAAAAGGCAGTAGACGTCAGTGCTTTCGTTTGCACTCAGAACGGAGCCATGCCCGTCATCCCCCAATATCTTAGGTAGCTTTAGCATATTCTACTAAGCTGGACATAAATTTAACGCCAGTTCGGCCTAATGAAATATTTATGCGAAATATTACTGTCTAGTAAACTTTTCAAGAGTTCAAAAAAGAGCATGCAATCCTCGTAAATAGGTTGTATCCTGCCTGTCTCCATTTTAGCAAGCCCCCCTAACCAAATAGCTCTGGTTCTGGCGGGGCTTCTTTGTGTTCAAACATTGCCTCTCAATAGCTCTCCGGATGTTGAAACAAAGTATAAAATCAAAATAATACATCAGTACAATGCGCAACAAGGTCGCCAACCCAAAAGCTCCACGACCTTTTGAGCTGACGCATCATTACCATCAAAAGCAGGTTAGCAATAAGCGTTACCCAAATCTGAACTTGAGCTGACAGAGATGACCTGTAAGCAAAACTTGCTCCAAAGAATTTGAAGACCTTGTTATTTTTTACTCATGCACTTTGGAGTATTTGTCCTAGAGGTCCGTCTGATAGATTTGCCGATGGGTTTTCACTGCGCACTAGAGCGGGGGGATTAGCCTCTTGAGGGCTTTACAAAGCAAGATTTTTGCACCCTTACCGAGTTAAAAAATGTTTTTATTGTGATTTATGGTAATACTCTTGTTCACAACAGAAAAAGCATTTTATTTGGTCTTTTTTATTGAGAAATAGACCCCGAAATAGCTGTTTTTATTCACCTAATGTTTAGAAATATTAACCTCTTGACCAAACAAAAAGTACCATATAGGCAGTTATGATGTAGAATGCACCTAGCTAGGGACTATGTTAATTTAGGTGGATTGAATCTCATTAGTGATAACTCTTAATGGAATAGAGGCAGAGATAAATTATGAAAGAAAAGGAATATTCGGCATCTAAGGAGCTTTTCTCCAAGTGTGTCAAGGCTGGCTCGCGATTCTACTATCTAGATGCGAAGCAGGATCAGCAGGGAAATAACTATTTGGTTATCTCCGAGAGTCGTATCAATGCTCGTACTGGGCAGAGGGAGCGTCAGCGCATTTTCGTTTACGAAGAGGATATTAATAAGTTCGTACAGGGGCTTGGCGAAGTTATTAGTACCTTTGGTGCGATTTCGAGTCGAGAAACTGAGCAGGAGAGAGCTGTGATGCTAAATCACACAGAGGGGATGGATGGTGCTATTACTCCAGTGGACATACCCGATGTGGATCAGTTTCTACAAGAGGAGATGGAGTAATATTCACATATTCGATGACGAAAACTTCACATAGAGGACTTTACATTACGGCTAGCCTGCTGTGGCTTATCGCAGGCTCCAAAGTATTATCTATTGCTTACGAGGTTTGGGATCTTGCTTCTTATGCGAAGTTATACTGGGCTTTCGGGGCATATATTTTCTTCGCACTAGGCATATTCCCTAGAGTGGTCGCCAAAAACATCAGAGCAATCCAGCAAAGTGGGCAGGAGCGTCTACCTATATATCGCTGCTTTACCCCTTCGTCGTGGGCGGTTATGGCATTCATGATAGCCCTCGGTATCGCACTTCGCTATTCAGGTTGGGTTGACTTTACCTTTATAGCTGGGTTCTATACAGGTCTGGGTATCGCCCTCATAGGGTCTATTCGCACCTACCTTATGCTTATCTTTGCTGCTCGCTCAGGCAATAATAAACTTTAGGATGACAGATCACTCTATATTTGAGAATAAAACAGCCGCTTACTATACGCTAGGCTGTAAGCTGAATTTTGCAGAGACCTCCCATATCGGGCGGTCTCTGTTGGCACAAGGTGTACGCACTGCCCGAGAGGGAGAGCATGCCGACATCTGCGTGATTAACACCTGCTCGGTGACGGAGCTAGCGGACAAGAAGTGCCGGTATATGATTCGCAAAGCGCATCGTGAGCACCCCGGAGCTTTCGTAGTAGTAACGGGGTGCTATGCTCAGCTTAGCCCAGAGGAGGTTGCTCAGATCGATGGAGTCAACCTTGTCCTTGGCTCAGAGCAGAAGCTAGATGTGGTGCACTACCTAAGTCGGCTAGAGTTGGATCTAGAGCAGGCGCAGACGATTACTACTGCCACCAAGGATATTGATCAGTTCCAGATTAGCTCCTCGAGCGATCAGCGCACGCGCCACTACCTCAAAGTGCAGGACGGATGCGACTATCATTGCACCTATTGCACTATCCCCAAGGCACGAGGCCGTAGCCGCAATGGCTCTATCGAGGAGATTGTGCGTGAGGCTAGACGCATTGAGCAGTCGGGGGGACTAGAAATCGTCCTTACAGGGGTTAATATCGGAGATTTTGGGCGTAGCACAGGTGAGAGCTTTCTCGATTTGCTTAGAGCTCTAGATCAGGTCTCTGGGATAGAGCGGTATCGTATCGGCTCAATCGAGCCCAATCTGCTTACTGAGGAGATCATCGACTTCTGTGCAGAGAGCCGACGCATCGCACCACACTTCCACATTCCTCTGCAGAGCGGTAGCGACGATGTACTCAAACTGATGCGACGCAGATACGATACGGCGCTCTTCTCCAGTAGGGTTAGCTATATCAGAGAGCGTCTACCCAAGGCCTTCATCGGCGTAGATGTCATTGTTGGTACTCGAGGAGAACTCCTAGAGTATTATCAAGCTTGCGTCAATTACCTCACGGCACTAGACTGCTCCCAGCTCCATGTCTTCAGCTACTCCGAGCGATCTGGGACAATGGCTCTACGCATTCCACATAGCGTTGATCCGAGAGAGAAGCATAAGCGTAGCCAGAGATTGCAGAGACTCTCGGAAGAGAAGCTCAAAGCATTCTACGAAAACAACATAGGTCGAGAGATGCGTGTAATTTGGGAGGAGGGCAATGACAACGGTTGGATGACGGGCTACTCCGACAACTATGTGCGTGTCGGTCGTCCCTACGAGGCCGATCGCGTTGGCTCTATCGATACTGTTCGTACTACTGCACTTAGCGATACGGGGTTATTCCTAATCTGATTACCTTTGGGGTATGAAGTACCATCTCTATAAGTCTTTTTTTTCTCTACTTAGCCGTTTGCCTTGGTGTGTGCTCACTGCTATGAGCAGAAGCATTGCGGCTCTACTAAGAGGTCCGATTGCCTATCGCCGAGATGTGGTTCTAGACAACCTGCGTCGGAGCTTCCCAGAGAAGAGCGAAGCTGAGAGACAGAGAGTCGCTCGCGATTTCTATAATCATTTGGTTTTCCAGTTCCTCTCTTCCCCCAAACTATTAGCACAACCGACCGAGGTACTCAAGCGTGAGCATATGCTTATCGAGGGCTTTGACGTTTTTGCCAAGCTCAAGGCGCAAGGCAAGCCCATATCGCTTATCTTGATGGGGCATTGTGGCAACTGGGAGCTATTTAGTGCAGGGCAAATTTACTTCTCTGAGATTGGTATTCAGCAAGAACAGCTCTATCGCCCACTCAAAGACGAGGCTCTGGATCGGGTACAGCTAGAGATGCGTTCGGCCCTAGGAGCGATGACGACGCCCAAAGATCAGGTCGGTAGGCGACTCATTCATCTGATGCGCCAGAAACCTAGACCAGGGCATACGATTGCTTTCATTGCCGACCAAACACCTAGGCAGGGCGGACGTGTGGGACTCTGGGCGGACTTTCTCAATCAGCCCACTGCTTTTCTCGATGGGGCAGAGCGTCTAGCGGTTAAGTATCAGCTCCCTGTAGTGTATCTAGATATCACTCGTCATAGCAACCGATGCTATACGGGTCGCATGGAACTACTTTGTGATGCTCCACAGTTATTGCCCAAACATGAACTGACGAAGCGATACATTCGAGCGCTCGAGCTAACTATTCGGCGAGATCCAGCCTGCTGGCTCTGGAGTCATCGCAGATGGAAGCTAACGCCTCCGCAGGAAAAAGCCGAAACCTTGCAAACGAATTAGCAAACAATGGTCATACAAAAGCGCGTCGCTGTAGTCGTCCTCAACTGGAACGGACGTAAGCTCCTCGAGCAGTTTATGCCTTCGTGGCTCTCGTTTACGCCCGAGGAAGCAGAGCTCATCATCGTAGACAACGGCTCGTCCGATGGTTCGGTCGCCTATTTGCAAAGCAATCATCCAGATGTTCGTTGTATTGCGTTCAAGCAGAACTATGGATTTGCCCTTGGCTACAATAGAGCTATAGAGATGCTTGAGCATCCGATTGTGGTTTTGCTCAATAGCGATGTTGCGCTGACGGCGAGCTGGCTCGAGCAACCTCTGTCGCTCCTAGATCAATTCCCCAAAATTGCAGCCGTGCAGCCCAAGATACGCGCCTATCGTGACCCTGATATGTTTGAGTACGCAGGGGCTGCAGGTGGCTATCTAGATGTGTACGGCTATCCGTTTTGCCGAGGCCGCATATTTGATACGCTAGAGGTCGATCAAGGACAATACGATGTAGTGGCTACAGATTTGCTCTGGGCCTCTGGGGCATGTCTTATTATTCGCCGAGAGGTGTATCTAGAGGTTGGAGGGCTTGATGCGCGCTTCTTCGCTCATCAAGAGGAGATAGACCTATGCTGGCGTGTGGCTGCTCGCGGAGGGAAAATTGCATTAGCACCCAAGTCTGTAGTATATCATGTAGGTGGTGCTAGTTTGGGTGCAGAACATCCGCACAAAACCTACCTCAACTTCCGTAATAATCTACTCATGCTTTACAAAAATTTACCCGAAGCACGCCTTGGGGCGGTACTTCGGGTACGTATTTTATTGGACTGTTTGGCTTTATTTGTCTTCCTGCTACGTGGGCAAGCCCAGCATGCTAGAGCAGTTTGGCAAGCATATCGAGATTATCGCAGGATGCGCACCGACTTCGAGCCCGATCGCTGTGAGAATTTAGCTCAAACGACAGTACCTCATCCAGAGGGGATCAAATCTTTTAGTCTACTTCGTCGTTATTATCTTTGCGGGCAGAAGCACTATAGTCAGCTCTAGGCCTCGAAGATTAGTTCTCCAAAAAACTGAGGCCTATGGAACGCGGGCTGCTCTTCCTCAATCGGAGACCATGAGAGGTAGTGCGGATGCGCGGTGCCGTCGGCACACTTATAGAAGTTGGCTCGCATCGATTCGGGGCGCTCCCCCTGCCCATAACCCATCGTCGTCCAGGGAATCAGTGCCGTTAGCTCCCATGTGTATAGCCCCATTTGGTCAAGTTTCTGATTGGCATATGTAGCTTTGCGACGGATCGTCGCAAATTCCCCTGTAGTGAAACCAGTCCCTTCTCCCACTCTTGGATGATGTGAGGCGTAGCATATACCAGCAGCATTAAATTCGAAGTTGATATAGGCCTCGCCTGCTTCGCGCTGCATGAAAAACTCCACACAGCTATCCTCATGAACATAGTGACCGTCCCCCTCAGATAGCGTCCTAAGGTCTAGACCTCTAACGAAGTAGTGTAGGGCAATCCCCTCTGGGCAGTGAGCAACGTCTACCACCGTGATTGGATGATATGGAAAGTTAGTCTCCCAAGGTAAGGTGTCGATATGTAAGCGACGCCCTCTAGTCTCAAGTAGTAGTGGAAGTTCGTCTAGAGAGGTAGAGGAGAAGTCGACGAACGGAATAGTTGTTTTTTTCATATGTGATGAATTGTTGGGCTTGCAAGGCCGCACTTACCTAGTGCATCAAGTAAGTCTCGATCCCTGTGTAAATACCGATAATCGCTATGACGAATAGGATACTAGCCACTCCTCGGCTAATCCACATCACACCTCTATCACCCATGCGCTGCGAGAGCTTGGTAACTAGATAGGTTAGCAGAATCCACCAGAGCATACAGCCGATACCGATAGATATGAGTGCTATGGCGAGTTCTAGCCCTGGAGTACTCGTCTCGCGAACAAAGCCGAAGCGAGTATATAGCGGTAGAATCAATAGCATGATGAAGGGATTGGATAGAGTCACCAGAAAAGCCGTTACGACTTTGCGCAGGCCGTGCATCTTGCTTAGACGCCTCGTAGGCTGATGCTTGACGCCTTTGCCTGCATTTCTGAAAACGATGTAGCAGAAAACCAAAATAATGATTCCACCGAGAATACGTAGAGCAGCATCGTATGTATCGACAAAGTCTAGTACCAGCCCTACCCCTAGGTAAACAACAAAACCATATATGACATCGCTGATCATAGCCCCCACACCCGTGAGCAAACCTTCTTTGCGATCGCCATATATGGTCTCTCTCAGACACAACAAACCCACAGGCCCTAGTGGAGCTGAGATAATAACACCTATGATGATACCTTTAATTAGTGTCAGTAACATGTAAATTCATTCTAGAACATTTCTCCCAATGTCATATCCTCAATGGAGAAATACCCTCGCAAAGGTACGTAAAAAGTGGCTAAGTCCTCTGCTTTTGTAACAAAAAGAAAGCCTTAAATCCGACTCATACTAATACCAAACCGATGGAGTCGGACGACTATGTTTGTCGTATTTGAGATCCTTGAGTAGCGAACTCTTTACCCCGATAGTCAGGTTATAGCTCTTATAGGGTCCGAAGGGGATAGCACTAGCCGTGAAGCTCCAGCAGTGTAGGTCACGGCTGATGCCGAGAGTCATATTGGCAATTTTTTTCTGCAGGAAGTCATAGCTGGCGTTGAAGTTGAAAGACCAGTTTTTGGTCGGCTGGATACTTCCCGAGAACATTAAGCTATGGGTCAGGCCATAATTATACTCGTCGCGGTCGAAATCGAAAGTCGTTCGGTTGAGATTAACCCCATAGCTGATGGATAGATTCCAAGGCACAGTAGTGATGCCATAACCGTCTGCATCGTACTGAATATCGTCCTGATTGCCGTACATGGAGCCACCTCCCTGCGATGTGTTCTGATTAGCAGCCATCTCCCCGAGAGAGGTGTCTTGGTTGCTTGGGTTAGAGCCTTGTGTATTGTCTCCGCCTTCCTCAGAGCTTCTTTTCGACTTGCCGCCTTTACTATCTTTGTCTTCGCCACCCAATAGCTTCATAAGCTTCTCAAAAGTACCGTTGTTGAAGGTGTAGCTGAATGACGTCCCTGTCCCTCTGAGCGATCCAACCCCTTTGCCATTGAAGATGCGTAGCTTATTGAGTCGCATCTCACGCTTAGTCCCGTCTGCACTCGTAGTGTGCCCATACATGTAGGGGTCGAACGAGCCACTGAGATTGAGGTTGAAGCTCTGAGTTAGTTTTAGGTTAATTCGCGCGCTGATGTCGCTGAGTTGGAAGGAGTCTGCAGCCATGTTGTAGCTCGTGCTGACGGAGAAGTTGTCGATGAGACTAACCTTCTTGAAAGTCTCTACCGTATCTTGCTTGCTACGAATCTTAGCCTCGATGTTGTTATCTAGGCTAAAGTTAAGCGAAGCACTCTTGCCTCCACTTGCCCCTCCGAAGATATGATCGTCGCTGAAGAGTGAATAGAGTTCTTGACGTCTATTCCCATTCTTATCGGTGTACTCGATACGTCGATACGACCCCCAAAACTCCTCACTGAAGTCTGGGCGATAGCTGATTCCAATGCTAGGAGTCATACGGTGGCGAATCATCTGTAGCTTGTCGCCAAACATGTGCCATGGCTTGAAAAAGCCATAGAGCGTCGTATTGAGACTTGCCGATGTGCTGAAGTCGTACGAGCGGTTGAAGCCGTATTCTCGTTTATTGACTAGCCTATCTTGGGCTGGATCGTATTCCTTGACCGATTTGTAGCTATACCAGCGCTCCGTGTAGTTGGCGCTTAGCGTCATATCTATGTAGTCGAAGAGCTTGTACGAGGCGGATATGGGGATGCTGTGGCTAATCCCGTTGCGCCAGTCCTTGAGCAAACTCTTCTTAAACACCTCATCTTCCTTGGCAGTGATGCTATTGCGTAGCTGTCCCGAGTAGCTCAACCCGATCTTTTCGTACCAGCGCTCTTTGCCCACCCGTTTCTTCCTTTTGAATGGAAAAATGCGGTTCATACTCACCGTAACGTTGGGCGAGGTGAGGGCAACCTCCTTGGTTGATGAGGTCTGCGATGCGTCGAGCGAAGCTGATAGGCGAAATGGTGTGCCGACGAACGTACGACTGTAGTTGATCGATGAGCTCTTAGTATTCTGCCCAGATAGGTTCGGGTTGTAGAGCGTTTTGAGCGAATTGTGGTTGTAGCTACTGGTCGAGAAGTTCACGCTTGCCGAGAAGTTCTGATTTGGATTGGCCTTAGGGTCCTGTGAGTGCGTCCAGTTGATGCGGAAGTCTTTGGTTGAGGTGAAGTCTCCCGCTACATCCTCGTCGCCTGTTTTCGTGACGATGTAGCTGAGGTTGAACCCACCACTATAGCGGTAGCGTTTGCGGTAGTTGGAGCGAGTGTTTACCCCCCACGAGCCACGGCTGTACCAGTCTCCCGTGATGGCAAGGTCTACATAGTCGTTGATCGCCCAGTAATAGCCCCCCTCGCGCAGATAGAGACCACGCTGACCTTCTTCCCCATACTTGGGCATGATAATCCCAGAGGAGTAGGAGCTAGAGAATGGGAAGAAACCAAAAGGCAAGAAGATAGGGAGTGGCACGCCCAGCACCTCGAGGTAAGATGGGCCTGCGACGATATTCTTACCCGTGCGAACCTTGCCTCTAGTGAGCTTGAGACAGAAGTGTGGGCTCTCTAGATCACTACAAGTGGTGTAGGTGCCTCCTTCCATGTACATGTACCCCTCGGTATCCTTTTTGGTACGATCGGCCACGACATACCCTTCGCCCTGCTTGGTTACAGCTCCTGTGATGAATCCCTTGGCAGTTTTGAAGTTGTAGTTCATCGTCTTGGCCTCGTAGGTTTGGTCTCCGTCTTTGAATTTGGGGTGAGCCGTTGGGTGACCGAGGCTGTCTAGGACGTAGTGGGCGTAGACGAGGTTGCTGTCCACATTCATGCGCATGAAGTTAGCCTCTAGCCCCTTATCCTTGTAGTCCACCGTGCTTGGTCCGAATAGATAGGCTAGGTTAGAGCCAAGCATCACGATAGAGTCCTGAGCCTTGTACTCGACGATATCATCAAATCCGTCTAGCATTGGGTCTCGCTTGGTGGTGTCCGACTTTAGTGTATCCGCTACGGAGACACTATCGACAACGGTGAGGCTATCGAGGCGAGGGCGAAGAGAGTCTACTGATATGCTGTCTCGTAGGCGGAGGCTATCAGTAAGAGATACTAGGCTGTCAAGGGGTTTAGCGACGGAGTCGATTGCTTTTGGAGTGCTATCGAGTGTGGAGCTCCTAACGGTATCGAGCGTATCGCTTAGCCTCCTCTCATCTTGAGAAGACGGGTCAGACAAAGGACGGCGGAAGACACAGGCCGATAGGATAAGGATTAGGATGATTCCTAGTGGGATTGTATATTGTTGATACCGCTTGCGGTTCTGAGACATATTCCGTTCTATTTTTACATTCTTTTGAAGTAATAACGAGCAAAGATACACATATAGTCTCTAATACCCGTAGCCCCTGTCTCGATTCAGGTCAACCGCATCAAAATAGGTTTATCTTTGGGTTATGGATGTACAAGATTAATTTTCTAAGGTAGAAGACCCACGTGTAGTGGGTCGTTGCAAGCATAAGTTG
>JAUMYV010000131.1 GCA_030528445.1 Porphyromonadaceae bacterium
ACCCAAAAGAAGAGGGGCTATGCCAAAAGACAATTTTGACACAGCCCCTTTAGGTATCTCAGAATGTGCAAAATGCAAGGCGCTAAGACCGAAGCCGACGACGAAGTCCGTGCGGAGCAAATGTTGCAAGCAACACAGCATTTTGTGCATTATGACACACCACCCTCAATATCAAGCTTATACTTATTAGTTGCGTTAGTGTAGAGACTTAATCTAACCGACTAAACTCTATCTCTTCGTCGCCCGGGTAAGACCTGAGAGCTTCAATGAGGCAGTCATTAGCCTCTGGGGTTTGCGTGGCTATGCGGATGTGATTGGTCGTTAGCGTATAGAAATTGGAGGCATCCCTCACGAGCAAGTGATGCCGACGAGCCAGCCAATCCTTGAGCAAATCAGCTCGGTGAGGGGTGCGCATGAGCATAAAGTGCGTATCCGTCCGAGAGACTTCGTAGCCCTCTATCGCCCCGATTGCACGGGTCAGTCGGTCTGTTTCTGCCCATAGTTCGCTCCGCTCAATGGTCTCGGGTAGACCATGACGCACGATCCATAGCCCCGCCTCAACAGCCAAAGCATTCACAGACCACGGCTGTCTAATGTTTCTGATTCGCTTAAGTGTCTCGGCATGTCCTGTGATATAGCCTAAGCGAAGCCCCGGTATTCGGTAGCGCTTAGTGAGAGAATGGATGTAGATAGCGTTGCGTGTACACAATTCGTCCGTCAGATGCTTTCGGCTGAAGTATTCGTAGCTTCTATCAACGACGAAGAGCGTATTCGGGTGCTCCTTAATCCAATTCGTCTCTGTCTCTACGATTTGCCCCGTTGGGTTATTGGGGCTACAGAGCCAGATCACTTGGAGAGCCCCAATCGAATGAGCGTCGAAGTCCACAACGCTATGCCCCATGATGAGCGAAGCATCTCGGTATTCGCGGAATGTAGGCTCGACGAAGCTCGTCCTAGTACTTGGGAAGGCTTGAGCGATGAGGTAAATCGCCTCCGTTGCCCCGTTAGTTACGAGCACTTCATCGGGCGATAGACCTAGATGCTGCGCCAGCTCTGCCTGTAGCGTATAGGGCTCTGGCTCGGGGTAGGAGCCAAGGACGGAGGGGATACACTGCTCTAGGTGCTGCAGCAAGGCTCGATTGTCGGTGTCTGAATAGACATTCGAGCTAAAATTGGCCTTGATGTGGGGGTACTTGTATAGATCGTCTCCGTGTCCGTTAACCATTGGTTTGCATCATTTGATAGATTAGATCCAGGTCTAGATGCTTGCGTAGGTGGTCTGCCAAGCGATCGTATTGCTCATTCTTGTAGGTGTCGTAGTCAATGGCTTCGGTTTTCCCGCTCAGTCTGTCGGCGAATGGAGCCAGTAAGTAGTCTACGAAGGACGGATTGTCTAGGATGCCGTGCAGATAAGTGCCCATACATCTGTCGTCTCGTCTATACCCGTCGGTACGTCCGTCATGTAGCCTAGCTAGTGGAGAGGCAACTGCGCCATCGATAGGTACGGTGCGCCCCATGTGTATCTCGTAGCCGATGCAGTCGCCCTCCCCCCCAACGAAGCGGAAACCAACCTGCTTCGTGATCTTATCGCCTGCCATTGTGGTCGAGGTGGGTAGCAAGCCTAGCCCGGGCAGACGTGGCAATTCGCCCTCCACGCCGTCGGGATCGAGCACTTCCATACCCATCATTTGGTAGCCACCACAGATGCCTAGCACGGTTTTGCCAGCACGCTGGGCAGAGATCACGGCTTGGGCGACGCCATTGCGCCTCAACTCGTAGAGATCTGCCAGAGTGCTCTTGCTACCAGGTAGTACGATGATGTCGGCTTCGGCTAGCTCGTCTACATTATTCGTATAGAACAGATGCACTCTAGGATCCTGCTCTAGGCGCGCAAAGTCTGTATAGTTAGAAATATAGCGTAGTAGCACCACTGCGATATTGACCTTGCCCTGCAGGCTCTGGCGGTGCCTTTTACCCAGAGCTACAGAGTCTTCCTCCTCGATATGTATATCCGTATAATAGGGGACTATGCCTACTACGGGTACGCTACATAGCTCCTCCAGCATACGTTTACCCTCGTCGAATAGGCGAATATCACCTCGGAACTTATTGATCAGAATACCTTTGATGAGCTTGCGATGCTCTGGCTTTTGGAGCATGATAGAGCCGTAGACTGAGGCAAATACACCTCCGCGGTCGATGTCTGCCACCAAGATGACAGCTGCGTCGGCATATTCGGCCATTGACATATTGACGAGATCGGACTTCTGTAGGTTCAGCTCCGAGATGCTGCCTGCTCCCTCCATCACGATTGGGTTGTAGCGTGCCGAGAGCCGATCGAAGGCTGCATGCACTTCGCCCCTCAATTCGCCTCGACCGACCGTACGGAAGTACTCGTAGGCATCTTGATCACCGATCGCTCGGCCGTTGAGTACGATCTGGCTGCGCCTATCGCTACTGGGCTTTAGCAACACGGGATTCATATCCGTATGGGGCAAGATCCCTGCTGCCTCTGCTTGAACGGCCTGGGCACGCCCAAGCT
>JAUMYV010000030.1 GCA_030528445.1 Porphyromonadaceae bacterium
ACCCCCAAAAAATATATGGGAGGCCTCTTGTTTGTTTAGCTTCCAAGCTAAGTAAGAAGACCTCTGAATCGAAGTCTCAAGCACTCATAAAGGAACAGTTTAGGGTGGCTATGAAAGGAAAATATAATTTGGAAGATGGACTTGACTGCATTGAAAGAGAAGCCGACTTGTCCGAAGTGTATGTGGGCAGTACCAAAGAGACCTGCAAAATATCGGAACAAATCATAGATCGATTTGTTATATTGGTCGATGATGAATATGTGGCTAATCTTCATGAGGACATTATTCAGGCATTATTTGAAAAAGGAGCTAAGGATGTTTTGCTATACACCTTGGCAAATGTCATTAAACAACCTAGCCCACTATGGTGATAAGCTATAATGAAAAGGCTGTAAATATTCTTGCAGCTCTATCCATTAAAGGGATTGGCAGAAGCTGGATCATAAAACATCAACAATATCTACAGTCTGTGCAACACTTGGTTGCTGCGATCAGAGGTAAGACCCAATCCGTAAATTTCAGTGAACTTGACTTCATCAAACTAAAAAATGATGTTATATCAGACCTACGAAAACTTGAAAGTCACTGTGATGGTATTGTTTGCTTGGGGGATAAAGATTTCCCGTATTGTAGGGGGATTGTCCCTAGTGGAGATCTTCCCGTTGTTCTCTTTTACAGAGGGGACCTAAGATTATTGCAAGAATCCAATAAAAATGTTGCAGTCATCGGATTGTTATCCCCTGACGAAAAGATTGAGTTAGCCGAAAAAATAGTAATAGATAAGTTGAGCCATGCTGGAGCAACAATTCTGAGTGGATTGGCACTTGGTTGTGATAGTACTGCCCACAAACAAGCTATAACCTCGGGGACAAAGACAATCGCAGTTTTGCCTTCCCCTTTGTTTGATATTATACCTCAAAGCAACAGAGTATTAGCGGAAGAGATTATTAGAAAAGGAGGACTTCTGGTCACTGAGTACTACCAGCCAATTCGTTCCAAGAAAGAATTAACCACCCGTTATATTGAGAGAGACCGTTTGCAGGCTCTATTTTGCGATTACATTGTGTTAGCGGCTAGCTACGCTCCCAATAATGAGGGCAAGGATAGTGGAGCTAGACATGCTATGGATTACGCAAAAAAATACGGTATTCCTAGAGCTGTGATTTACAATGAACACAAACACGATAAGAATCCGATGTTTGACCTCAATAGGTTGATTCTCAAGGATGATTCCAAGGTTTACCAAATTGACAGCTTGAGTTTAGACAAGTTTATCTCACAAATACGCTCAGAAGGAGGACCTGCTAAGCAATCAGTATCTCAGGATGAGGAGTATGGCATCTTTTCTCCAGAGGATTTTCTGTAGCTAAATATCAAATCATTTCATTAGTATTTGAATAAGCTCTCTCGGCCACCATCGTTATTTAGATGTAGTCGGGAGTGTTTTGTGTCAGTATTATTTTGTAATTGAGTAAGGCAGTCAATGTGATGTTAATACTCTGAGCTGAAATCCGCCCGAGAGGCATTGGGGTGTACGGAGAGGATTAGCTATCTTTGCTAGGCTATAAAATGGATATTGAAAGATGACTCCCTTCGTACACTTACACGTACATTCCCAATACTCGCTACTTGACGGACAAGCCTCAATAGCAGGCCTAGTAGACAAGGCTATAAAAGATGGTATGCCAGGCATTGCGCTCACCGACCACGGGGCAATGTTTGGGATTAAAGAGTTCTACAACTATGTCCAGAAGAAGAACTCCGACACGCAGAAGTCCATTAAAAAAATCAAGCAGGAGCTCTCGGCACTCAAAGCCGTAGAGTCAGCTACCGAAGACGATGCCAAACGCATAGAGGAGCTAGAAGCATCTCTCACCACCACCGAGCAGAAGCTATTCAAGCCCATACTCGGCTGCGAGGCCTATTGCGCCCGTCGTCGCCGCTTCGACAAAGATGCCAACGCCCAAGACCCCTACAAGCCAAGCCGCTCTATAGACAGCAGTGGCTGGCATTTGGTTCTACTAGCCAAGAACCTGAAGGGCTACAAGAACCTCATCAAGATGGTTTCGCACTCATGGACGGAAGGCTACTACTATCGCCCTCGCATCGACAAGGAGCTCCTAGAGAAGTACCACGAGGGTATCATTGTCTCCTCTGCTTGTTTGGGTGGAGAGATCCCTCAGCACATCATGAATGGGCGCATTGACGAGGCAGAGAAAAGCATTCTGTGGTTCAAAGAGCTATTCGGAGAGGACTTCTATCTGGAGATACAGCGACACAAGACAGATAACCCTCTAGGTAATAGCTCTGTCTACGAGGAGCAGGTCAAGGTCAATAGCGTCATCCTCGAACTAGGAGAGAAGCTCGGCGTCCCCGTCATCGCAACCAACGACGTACACTTCACCAACGAAGAAGATGCCGAGGCGCACGACAGACTAATCTGCCTAAGTACAGGCAAAGACCTCAACGACCCCAAGCGCATGCGCTACTCCAAGCAAGAGTGGCTCAAGACGACAGAGGAGATGAACCAGATCTTTGCCGATGTGCCAGAGACTCTAGCACGTACCAAAGAGATTCTAGACAAGGTAGAGTTCTACAGCATCGACCACGAGGCTCTGATGCCAGACTTCCCCATCCCAGACGAGTTTGAAGACGCCAACGCTTATCTACGACATCTAACCTACCAAGGAGCAGAGCGCAAGTATGGCACAGAGGGACTGACGAGCGAGGTGCGCGAGCGCATCGACTTCGAGCTAGACACGATCAAAAACATGGGTTTCCCAGGCTACTTCCTCATCGTGCAGGACTTCATCGCGGCTGCTCGTGGTATGGGTGTATTCGTGGGGCCGGGACGTGGCTCGGCAGCAGGCTCGGCCGTGGCCTACTGCCTCAACATCACAGACATCGACCCAATCAAGTACGACTTGCTATTTGAGCGTTTCCTCAACCCCGACCGTATCTCCATGCCCGATATTGATATTGACTTTGACGACGACGGACGAGGCGATATCCTCAAGTGGGTGACTGAGAAATATGGCAAGGAGCGTGTAGCACACATCATCACATATGGCACTATGGCCACCAAGAGTAGCATCAAAGACGTGGCACGCGTACAACGCTTGCCGCTCTCGGAGAGCGACCGACTGGCTAAACTAGTTCCAGACAAGATCCCAGGCGTCAAGAAAGTAACCCTAAAGGAAGCTATCGAGTACGTTCCCGAGCTGAAGAAAGCCTCTCTCAGCTCCAACCCCATAGAGTTCGACACGCTCAAGTATGCACAGATGCTCGAGGGTAATGTGCGCAATACGGGGGTACACGCCTGTGGGATTATCATTGGCAAAACGGACATCAGTGACATCGTGCCCATCAGCACGGCCAGCGACAAGGCTACAGGAGAGGAGCTGTTGGTGACCCAGTACGAGGGCTCTGTCATCGAGGAGACAGGCCTAATCAAGATGGACTTCCTCGGGCTCAAAACGCTCTCAATCCTCAAGGAGGCTCTGCTCAACATCAAGAAGCGACATGGTATAGAGATCGACATTGAGCGTATTCCCCTAGACGACACCAAGACCTATCAGCTCTATAGCGACGGCAAGACGGTAGGGACATTCCAGTTCGAATCGGCTGGCATGCAGAAGTATCTGCGCGACCTACAGCCCTCGACCTTCGAGGATCTAATCGCGATGAACGCTCTATACCGCCCAGGCCCCATGGAGTATATACCAGACTTCGTCAATCGCAAGCATGGGCGTTCGCTCATTACCTACGACTTGCCTTGTATGGAGCGCTACCTCAAGGACACCTACGGCATCACGGTCTATCAGGAGCAGGTCATGCTACTCTCACGTGAGATCGCAGGTTTTACCCGTGGCGAATCGGACAACCTGCGCAAAGCGATGGGTAAAAAGCTAGAAGATAAGATGGCCGCTCTAAGGACCAAGTTCCTCGAGGGCGGTAAGGCCAACGGTCACCCCACAGACAAGCTCGAGAAGATCTGGGCAGACTGGGCTAAGTTTGCGAGCTATGCCTTCAACAAGAGCCACGCCACCTGCTACAGCTGGGTAGCCTATCAGACGGCCTATCTCAAGGCCAACTACCCGAGCGAATACATGGCTGGAGCACTCAGCCGCAACCTCAACAATATCGCCGAAATCACCAAGCTCATGGACG
This sequence comes from Porphyromonadaceae bacterium, assembly GCA_030528445.1. GTDB lineage: Bacteria > Bacteroidota > Bacteroidia > Bacteroidales > Porphyromonadaceae > Porphyromonas. The sequence goes on from JAUMYV010000030.1 coordinate 4,171, forward strand.
AATGCAAATCTATGGGCATCAAGGTACTCGTACCAGATATCAACGAATCGGATCAGAAATTCTCCGTCAATAAATATGGTCATATTCGCTTCGGTCTAAGCGCGATCAAAGGCGTCAGCACCTCGGCTGTAGACAACATCATCCGCCAGAGAGAGGAGCATGGTCCCTACAAGGATGTATACGACTTCATGGAACGTATAGACCTCTCATCGTGCAATAAAAAAACGCTCGAGAGTTTGATTTTCTCTGGAGCATTCGACAGCTTCGGCATCGAGCGAGAGGTCTATACGACGCCTCTATCCGAGGCCAAGGAAGAGAACTTCCTCGCGGCTCTAGTACGCTATGGGTCTCTGGTGCAGGAGGAGCGACACCTGCAGGCCAATTCGCTTTTCGGTACCGATGACGAAGGGATGCAAATACCCCAACCCATACCTCCTACTCTGACGGACGGCTATAGTGAGCTAGAGCGACTAGGCAGAGAACGTGATTTGGTTGGACTCTACCTATCATCCAATCCGCTAGCTCCCTATAGAGTTATCCTAGACTATTACTGCAATGTCTCGACTCTAGATTTGGCAGACCTTGACCAGCTCGGAGAGGGACGCAGGCTACTTTTTGGGGGGGTGGTCTCACGCGTATACAAAGGCGTAACCAAAAAGGGAGCAAACTATGGTAGACTAACCATCGAAGACATGATGGGCTCTACAGAGTTTGCACTCTTCGGACAGAGCTACATTAATCAAGCGAATTTCTTCCAAGAGGGACTGTTCTTGCTCATACATGCCACCATACAGGCACGCCCATATAACCCAAGCGAACTGGAGATGCAGGTACAGAAAATCGAGCTCCTCAACGAAGTATATAACCGCATCATCGAGCAAGTGGAGGTAACGATACCTGTAAACAAACTTGACGAGGCTCTCGTAGAAGAGCTATCCCAGCTACTAGCGAACAATACAGGCAAGGCGATGTTATCAATAAAGATTGCCGACCCAGCACAGGGTATGGAAATCAATTTCGCTTGCGACAGACAGATGGTAGGGGCGACGAACGAATTGCTTGATTTCTGCCTAGAACATGAGCTCGAATTCTCGGTCAAATAGCAAGAACACTTACTAACAAAACATATTTTAATAAGATTATGGCATTACAAATCACAGATCAAAACTTCGAGGCTCTCGTAGCCGAGGGTAAGCCACTAGTCGTAGACTTCTGGGCTACATGGTGCGGTCCTTGTCAAATGGTTGGACCAATCATCGACGAACTATCGGCTGAGTATGCAGGCAAGGTCAACATCGGCAAGTGCGACGTAGACGCTAATAGCGATCTACCTGGTCGTTTTGGCGTTCGCAACATCCCTACAGTTCTATTCTTCAAGAATGGCGAACTCGTAGACAAACTTGTAGGAGCACAGAGCAAGGGTGCTTATACACAAAAAATAGACAGTCTACTCTAGAAGAGAGACTGACCTTGACACAGCAAAAAAGGAGCGCATCCTAAGTCGCTTGGTACTACACCAAATGGCTTAGGATGCGCTCTTTGTAGGCGTGCTATCGAAAACAATTTATTTGACCGTCTCGCCAGAGAATGAATAGGGGCGTGCCTTGGGGTCAGTACCCCAAGCCGAGGGCTTCTCTCCAAGTGTAAAGACATATCTCCCCCCCTCTAGGAGATCCTGGTACTGCACATAGGTTTTGCCATACGACTTACCATTGCGCTTCACACTTTGTATATACGGATGCTCCGTCCCCTCGGCCTCTATCAGCGTAGTCCTGCCATTGGGTAGGTTAAGCCGAACGGAGCGAAAGTAGGGCACACCTATGACATACTGATCTGAGGCTGGCGTCACAGGATAGAAGCCCAAAGCCGAGAATACGTACCAAGCAGATGTCTGTCCATTATCCTCGTCGCCACAGTAACCATCGGGAGCGTGACTGTAGAGTCGCTGCATCACTTGGCGGATTCGATGCTGTGCCTTATACGGTTGCCCTGCATAGTTGTAGAGATAGATCATGTGTTGGATGGGCTGATTGCCATGGGCATAGTTGCCCATATCCATAATCTGCATCTCACGTATCTCATGTATGACAAAGCCATAGTAGCTATCATCAAAGATAGGTGGCAGGGCAAAGATGGAGTCGAGCCTAGAGACAAAAGCATCGTCGCCCCCCATGAGGTCGATCAACCCCTGCACATCATGAAAAACCGACCACGTATAGTGCAGAGCATTCCCCTCCGTGAAGGCATCCCCCCACTTAAACGGCGAGAATGGCGTTTGGAATTTACCCGCTTGTGTACGTCCTCGCATCCAACCCGTCTCGGTGTCGAAGAGATTTCTGTAGTTCATCGCACGCTTCTTGTATAGCCTCTGCAGAGTGGGCTTGGCACCTGCTCGCTTAAGCACTTGATAGATGCACCAGTCGTTGTAGGCATACTCGAGAGATCGCGCTGCGCTCTCATTGATCCCCACATCGCAGGGTACGTAGCCAAGCTGATTGTAGTACTGATAACCTAGCCGACCTGTGGACTTGACTGTCGGATGTGCATGGTTGGCTCCATGCTCTAGGGCTACTATTAGCTCTTGGGGATCGACACGACCTAACCCCTTGAGGTAAGCATCGGCTACTACAGAGGCAGAGTTATTGCCCACCATGCAGTCTCTATGCCCTGGACTTGCCCATTCGGGGAAGAAACCACTCTCTCGATAGGCATTGAGTAGCCCTTCCTGCATCTTAGTCCCCTCTTCGGGGAAGACTAGATTGACCAAGGGGGAGAGCGAGCGGAACGTATCCCAGAAGCCCGTATCGGTATACATATATCCAGGTAGAATCTGCCCATTGTAGGGGCTGTAATGTAGGGTATCGCCCCGATGGGTTATTTCGTAGAAGCGTCTAGGGAAAAGCATCGAACGGTACAGGTTGGAGTAGAATGTTCGGCTCTTCTCTGGCTCATCCTCGACTTCGATGCGGCGCATCAGCCTATTCCACTCGGTGCGCCCTTCGTCGCGAACTGTCCGGTACGACTTACCTACGACTTCCTCTAAATTCTGCAATGCTTGAGCTTGACTGATGAAGGAGGAGGCGACACGGAAGGTAGTCAATCGAGCATCGGTAGGTCTCAAGCTGACTGCCATCTGAGCATGCGTACCAGACTTCCCCTCCAGCGAATGCAGGCGCACTCTATCGATAGGAGTATCGAAACGGACGACAAAGTAATTGCGGAAGTTATCAGGGACACCACCGCTATTCTTGCGGCTAAAACCAACCAGTGTACACGAATCGAGTTGCCTAATCTCACTGCCCGAATCAAAAGCATCCAGCAGCACCCAACGTTGCTGTGGTAGTGATGTCTGGGGATAGTCAACCTCGAAGACCGCAGCCCGCTCGCTAGGGGCTAGGCGAACTCGTGTGTCATAGTCCGCCAAATAGACCTCGTAGCAGTAAGGGCGAGCAAGCTCTGCCTTGTGACTAAACCACGAAGCCCTCTGCTCTTCATCGAAAACGGGCTGTTCGCCCACCTGGGGGAGTAAAGCAAACTGCCCATAGTCATTAATCCAGGGGCTAGGCTGATGGGTTTGCTTGAAGCCTCTGATCTTAGTCGCCGTATAAGTGTACTGCCAGCCATCGCCCATCCTGCCCGTCTGCGGCGTCCAGCTATTCATCCCCCACGGCCTAGAGACCACGGGATAGGTATTGCCTGAGCTAAGCTCAAAACTGCTCAGTGTACCGACGAGTGGATTAACCAAATCCACAGGAGAGGGATGCGCGATTGGCGTGGTTTGAGCCTGTAAGCGCAAGCCTTGGCACATTTCCAAGGCAAGAAATAAGGCGAGGATGTACTGCTTCGATCTCATATTGAAGTATGTATTACGATTGAGCTACCAATGGGACTACCAAGGTAAGTCAATTTTGGCACAATAGAGACACATTTGATAGGATTGTAGAAGCGAATCCATGTATTTCCAAGTCTCGGTTTTTGTCGTACATTTGTGGTAAGTTGGTATTTAATAGTATTATGGAGCACCGAAACTCCACAAGATAAATAGTCATTGAATTATGATGCAAGAACAACATTACCACGAGGCGGCCTCATTCTTGGCCTCTCGTCTGCCTAAGGAGACCAAAACCGCCATTATTCTAGGAAGTGGTCTAGGTGAGCTCGCTGGCAATCTCAAGGAAGCAACCGTCATTCCTTACTCTCAGATTCCTCACTTCGCACACTCTACAGCCGTAGGGCACAAGGGCAACCTCATCGTAGGCCTGCTCAATGGGATCCCCGTATTGGCCATGCAAGGACGCTTCCACTACTACGAAGGCTACCCTATGGAGCAGGTAACATTCCCCGTACGTGTGATGAAGCTACTTGGCATTGAGAACTTGCTTGTCTCCAATGCTGCAGGAGGAATCAACAATACCTTTAAGGTAGGCGACCTGATGATTATTCGTGACCACATCAACAATATGCCCAACCCTCTAGTTGGCTCCAATATGGAGATGTTCGGCCCTCGATTCCCCGACATGACTCGTGCATATGATCGTGAGTTTATCACCAAAGCCAAAGCCATCACTCAGGAGCTAGGCATCCCCGTCAAAGAGGGTGTCTATGTTGGCCTCACTGGCCCCTCTTACGAAACTCCGGCCGAGTATGCTTTTTGGGGCAAAGTAGGCGGAGATGCCATCGGTATGAGCACTGTACCAGAGGTTATCGTGGCTCGCCACGCAGGGATGCGCGTCTTTGGTATGAGTGTCATCACCAACGAAGGCTACCACTTTGCAGATGACTTCGTCAATGACGCGCAGGACGTGATCGACGCTGCAAACGCAGCTAGCGAAAAGATGGGGCGCATATTCGCCGAACTCGTGCGCCAGATCTAGCGATAAGCAGAGATATCACAAACAATTAAGGGGAGGAGAATCCGTTGCGGTTCTCCTCCCCTTAGTCTTTGTTGCTACATGAGATTACTTTAGTTCACTATACTCATCTCATCCAATAGGCGGTGGCACTTGCCATACTCCTCAATAATCATTAGGATATAGCGGATATCGCAGATGATACTACGCTGATAGTCGGGCAGGTACTGGATATCTCCACCGACGCCCTCCCAGTTGCGGTCGAAGTTAATCCCAATCAGATTGCCAGAGCCATCGAAGACGGGGCTACCAGAGTTGCCACCCGTAGTATGCGTCGTAGCACACATATTGACGGGCATTCGCCACGAGCCGTCGGCTTGCTTGACCGCCCAGCGATTGCCCTTGCCGTAGGTCTTCTGCTGATAGATCTCTTTGAGTCGTGGAGCAACGGCAAACTCCCACGAAGTCGGGTCTTCCTTCTGCATCACACCACTGAGCCAAGTCTGAGGTTCATAGAAAATACCATCCTTAGGACTATATCCTCTAACATTTCCAAAGGTAAAACGTAGGGTAGAGTTGGCATCGGGCCAGAGGTTTTCATCGCCATGCTGCTCCAATAGGCCTGCTACATACACACGGCGAGCAAGGTTAATCGGATTGTCGAAAGGCGCCAGTGCCTGACGTAGCTCCTCACGCTCTACCATGACGCTACGGGCAAAAGCGCTCATCGGGTCACTCTTCCAAGCCTCCATGATCTCTGCACGTGTCTGCTTCATCAGTCGCTCAAACTTCTCTTTCGATGCAAAAATCGAAGTGGAGAAGAGATAATCGACGTAAGCTGATACAGAGCCGTGGTTGGCGATGCCCTCGCGAATAGCTTTGGGCTGATGCTCAGGCTTAATCTGGCAACAATACTCCTCAAGCAAAGCCTTGGCAATCTTGGCATCCACCTCTGGGCTATAGTCGGCTGTGAAAAACTTCTCGAAGCCTAGCTGGGGCTCCGCCTGATCTATAGTCTTCTGAGAAGTCTGGACATAGGGCACATGCGAAAACTCAATCCCCAGCACAAGCCCTTCGTTGAGATACCACTGCCTACGACGTAGATCCTCTCGCTGCTTAATCGCTCCTCTAATCTGCTCAATAGCCTGCGAATACTTACCCTCGCCTCTTTGGCTCGCCCAAGCGAGCAAGTCGTCCATCTGCTTGCGCTTGGCGTCACCCAGTCTGCGTACCTCAATGCCCCAGTTTGCTCCGATAGCACGCTTGTAACCATTCTGCGAAGAGGCATACTTGGCAGCATACATGATATTAATCTTGGGATCAGCTAGCATCTGAGCCAGCATCACCTCCTGCCTAATACCACGCATACGGATGCGGATATCGTTGTCGATTCGCTTCCATTCATCGACTTCCTCGGGGAGAAAAAAGCGGTAGGTACGTCCTGGGAAACCCATAATCATCGCGAAGTCGCCCTGCTCTACCCCCTTAGTCGAGATATTGAACCAGCGCTTAGCTTGCAGTGGTGTATTGCTTGGTGAGTAATCTGCAGGATTGCCCTGTGCATCGGCATAGATGCGAAAAATGGAGAAGTCACCCGAATGACGAGGATACGCCCAGTTATCCGTATCGGCTCCAAACTTACCAATAGAGCTAGGAGGTGTGCCCACCAAACGAACATCCGAATAGATCTTTTTGGTGAACATCAGATAGCGATTACCATTGTAGAACTGCTTGATCTCTACTTCTACTCCTTTGGGGAGCTTACGAACTCTCTTCGCAGCCAACTTGGCAAGGTACTTAGGCGACAAGTAATCCATACTATTAGGATCCTTGATTTTTTTGAGCTCCTGCTTGACGTAGTCGGTCACATCCTCAATCCTATCGATGAAGGTAATCGTTACCCCTTTGGCTGGGAGCTCTTGCTCTAGGCTCTGCGCCCAATAGCCGTCCTCCAGATAATTGTGCTCGACAGAGCTAAGCGCCTGAATAGCATCGTAACCACAGTGATGATTGGTGAGTACTAGCCCCTGACTAGAGATAACCTCTCCCGTACATCCCTGATCAAAGATAACGACTGCATCCTTGAGCGAACTTCCACTAGGATTGTAGAGATCATACTTCTGGAGCTTAAGTCCTCTTTCTTTCATTTGCGGATAGTGACGGCCTAGCTGCTGCATCAACCACATACCCTCATCGGCGCGTGCCGATTGCCCTAGAAGCAGAGACGCAGCCGAGATCAGGCAAAGAAGGATTTTCTTCATAATTACTTTGTATCAATTAGTGAACAATAATAATCGGTCTAAGACAAAGATAATTTTTTCCGCTCAGTCGATTACCTCTCTGTAGACTAAATGTGCGCATCCGCTCTAGGACTATTAGGGGCATCTTCTACTAAACGACAAATGCCCCATCAACTGACTCCCTCCGCAGGGCGAATAACGACATTGGGGCGACCCTCTACCGAGAGCCGCCCCAATGGGGTTGTACATTATAAGTTTAATCCTTTGAAGGAATTACTTCTTAACCCAAATAGAAGTAGGCATGATCTCCACTGGGATTGTCTGAGTGTACTCATAGCGTCCGTTATCTGCATGACCTTCCTTGTCACCATAGATTACCTTGAGAGAAACGTCAAACTTGATAAGATTCTGGAGCACACCAGATGTTGTGTTGTTGTTCCAAATAAGCTTCTTGTTACCTTCAAGCGTGAGGATACCATTAGTAATATAGTCATTGATTATAGAGTTTGGCACAATCTCATAGCTAATCTCAACATTCTTACCTAGGATCTGTTCGCCAGCAACACGATGTGGCTGCTTCCACAGAACGTTATCAGGTCTTTCGAGCTCTACTAGCTTGTATATATTGCCCAACTCTACTTCTACCTTCTGGCGATTATCATGGATCTGGAGCGTGCCATCCTTGAATCGCTTGAAGTCGGTGTTAAATAGGTCACCCACTCCCCACTTAATATCAATCGCATGGTTGAAGCGGAAGTTGATGCGGCAGATCTCGATACCCTCTGTATTGCCACAGATAGTGGGCTTTGGCTTGAGCGTGTACTTGATAGCAACATCAGTAAGCTTCTTCAGACGATGCTCTGCGCCAGGCTTGCGGAATACTTGAGCATTAACCCCATCGGCATCTAGCTCGATTGAGAAATGCTCTTCATCGGAAGGATTAACAAAGCTAACTTCTACGACTCCTACACCATATACAGAACTAAAGTGTTTTGCAGCCTTGAATGACTCGACAAAGGCTACAAGTCCATTGTTTTTGAAGAGGTTCTTCGTATCAACAACTGGTACATAACCCATATCGCTGTTTTTCTGTAGACCCTTTACCTGGACAGTGTTGTTAGGCATCCAAAGAGCAGATAGCTTATAGTTGTCAAACTTCTTGGCAATCTCCTTGATAGATGGAGTTGTTTCGTCAATGACCTTCACCTTGAAGATTACGTAAACTCTCTTAGGAAGTCTCTTCGTCAGACGATCTGGACGCTGAACGAACTTAACAGCTGTACGATACTCTCCTGGAGCAAGACACATATCTTCGTGAGTGAGTACGAAAGTATTGGAATTTACTCCAACAGTAGCACCACCATTGAGCGTCCAGTCAACCATTACTTCATCAGCTGTGAGCAGGTTATCAAGAGGAAGCCCAGATAGACCTGCAATATAGTCTAGGTCATCTTCTGCAGCCTTCACACCACCTGTAAACTCGTAGATAGTATTGAACTTATCAATACCCATACCACTTCCATTTTCAGCGATATCCTGTAGGATATTGCGGACGTGCCAGTCTGGGAGAGATAGGAACGGAACCTTGGGGTTGGCAGAACCCTGGATATAAACCGTTTCAAACACTTTTTTGTATTCACCACCAACAGGAGGTGTCTTGCTCTCCCAATACTTGAAGAACATATCATCTACCTGAGGCTTAGCGTCCTCAACAATCTTGAGCTTAAGGTAGGCGAGGGCAACAAGGTGACCATCCATTCTGAGCTTGATGCGTACCAGAGGCGTCTTGCCTTGAGTTACGGCAGAGAAGTCCGTGCCATCATAACTTGGCGTAAAGACACCATCCTGAGAAATCTTTCCATAAATCTGCTGGTTAATCTGAGTTGTAGGAACAGCACCATCACGGTTGTAAGGCTCTGATGGGATTTCAAACTCGTAAGAGAGCTTGTTGGGCTGCTTCCTAAGAATGAACTCCTCGCTTGCGAAATCAGTCAGATAAGCTTGAACATAGTCCTTTAGATCTGTGATCTTATCATAGGGTACCTCTAAAGTATGAGTAGGCAAATCAGCCAGCTCCTCTACTACCTTACGCTGACGTGGTAGAAGCTGGTCTGTAGACTCGTAAGTCTCTTCAGCCCCCTTACCCGCAGGGTCGAAGTAGATGTAGGGCTGAGCCTGCCCCATTACCATAGAGTGTAGAGCCACCCAATTGGTACGAACCTCGCTGGCGGGGATCTCAAGCTCTGGATTTCCCTTAGTCTTGATTGAGAACTGAAGGAGATGGAGCTTCTCTGGATTATGGGCATCAACATCGCTACCAACACGGTAATCGCTTAGTGTAACGATCACATGAGGGCCATGTTCTGCATCACTCTTTGCTTCGATAGACTTGATGGTAGGTAGCTTAGCTTCACTATTCTTCCATATAGAAACGCTCCTAAGCTCCTTAATCTTAGTATCCACAATACTGATCTCACCCAGCTGGTCAACATCAAATGTAGCAGGGTTGAGACGAATCTTAACTGCAACAGTTTCTGGTTCATCCATAACGAAGCGGAAGGCCTCAGAAAGGTAAACATCCCCATCGTTCTGACCAGGCTTCACTTCGCGGAATGTATTGGGATACTTTTCCCACTCAATAGCAGGCCATCCCTTGTAAGAAGCCGAAGGAACTATTAGCGCAGAAGTAAGATTATGCCCCCCAATGAACGCAGTGATGCGTCTCTTGAGCAAATCAATATCCTTCTTGTTCTGCTCAATGTTTTGCTTGTTCTGCTCAGCCTTAGCCTCTACAGCATCCATACGCTCAGCCAAGGCATCAATCTCCGCCTTAAGTGTCTTGGCCTTCTCTTCGATGAGACCAATCAGATCATTCTTCGTCGTTTCAACAAGTGTATTGAGATCGTTGACAGCCTTAGTTAGACGGGTATCAATACCATCAACCTTTCCACCTAGATCAGACAGAGAAGTCTCAAGGTCTGCAATCTTGGTTTTAAGCTCTGCAATCACCTTAACCTCATCTAGTAGATCCAAAAGCAATTCGTCTAGACCTTGCTTGTATTCCTCATAGCCTTTCTTGAACTGCTCATAAGCCTCCTTGAGAGCCTGATGATCAGCCTTTAGGTCATCGAAGTCAGATTTTTTAGGGGTCTCTTTGCCGAGCTTGTCAAGCGTCCCCTCGACTTTTTTGAGTTGCTCTTGTAGTTTGGCAAAGTCTTCCTTGGAGACATACTTCTTTAGCTCCTCTTTGGTAGCTAGCTTCTCAAGTTTTTCATTTATTCCCTTGAGGTCTTCCTTAGTAGCGCACTTGGAGATAAGGTCCTTAATCTCAGCCTTGGCCTCATTGATCTTGTTAATAGCCTCAGCCTTAGCTTCTGCCGTACCCTTTTGGGCTGCTTCATGGGCAGCTTTAGCATCAGATTCGGCCTTGTCAGCCTTAGCCTGTGCACTCTTTACTGCGGCGTCGATAGAGCTTTTCAGCTTATCGAGCTCTTGCTTAGAGCCCTTAGACAAATCATCAATGCGGACATTGATGTCTTGGATGTCCTTATCGTAGTCTTTACAGCCTACGAACGATGCTACTGCACCGAAGGTCATTGTCCCTAGAACCAAAGCTTTTAGAAATCTTTTGTTCATTGTAGTTGATAAATTAGTAGTGAATATTTAACATGTTGTTGCTCTCTACTTTTTGTAAAGTTGTTTATCTCTTTTTTGTCAATAGCCAAACCCCAAAAGCCAATCTCAAAGGCGGAATAAAATAAGGCAACTTATCCGCCAGATCTAGATAAAACTTAAGAACCCAGCAACTCTCTTTTGCTTACAAATTGAGGCGTTATCGGCCACGATGTATGCAACAAAGGTATACAACAATCTTTTTATACGCAACAATCTACATGAAAAATAAGCCGACTACATCAGATCAATCTAACAATGAACAAAAGACATCTAGACACAAACACATCTATATCATAGAGTTAAACCAAAAACCATCTTCTTGTCACTCGCTCTCTTTGTGGGCAAATGGCAAGAAAAATGATAGCAAAATAACTGGGATAGTAGCCAACATGACTACACCAAAGAAGCCTTCGTAGCCTAGTAGAGTACTGAGCTTACCACTAAGCATCCCAGGAACCATGACGCTTAGGTTCATCAAACTATTGGCGAAAGCGTAGTGGGCCATCTGATATTTCCCCGGAGCAATCTGCTGCATCATAAATAAGGTAATACCGACGAAGCCGAACCCATAGCTGAAGTACTCGAATACAATCCCCGTACCTACCCACCAGAGGTTGCTTGGCTGGTAGATGGCCAATACCAGGTAGACCACAAAAGGTACATTGAAGATGAGTACAAGGGAAGAAAGCACACGCTTGAGTCCAAAATGCGAAATGTAATATCCAGATAAAATAGAACCTAGAATAAAGGCGATGGTACCTGCCGTACCATAGATAAGGCCGTATGTTTCGTTGCTAAGTCCTATACCACCAACCTCGACTCCGTCCTTGAGGAATAGCGGAGCCACCTTCATGGCTAGCCCCTCGGCCAGACGGTAGAGGAAGATGAAAACAAGATATAGCCAGATGTACTTTTTGGTAAAGAACGAAGTAATGACCTCTAGAAGATCCTTCATCCCCTCCGAGAAGCTCTTCCCCTTGGGGGCTGCCGCTTCTTTGGGTAAGACAAAGAAGTGATATACCGATAGGGCAAACATAATGGCGGCGCAGATGGCCATGATAATCATCCACGCAGTCTGCAAGCCCATCGTTTTGGAAAGCATACCTGCCAGATAGACCAATCCCCCATTGGTAAGGATCTTGGCTAGATTGTAGAATGCACCCTGCCAGCCCACATACTCACCCTGCTGCTTGGCGGTAAGCTCCTGCATATAGATCCCATCCCCAGCGATATCGTGGGTCGAACCACTCACAGCTAATACCCCCATCAGGGCGAGGCTTATGGCGAAGAAGCTAGGCAGTGGCAAGGCGAAGCAAATCAACCCAAACATCAAGGCCGAAACCATCTCGGTAATGATGAGATACTGTCGCTTGGTCCCAAAGACCTCCATCACCAAGCTAAAAATAGGCTTGAGCGACCAAGGCAAAATCAGTAGCGAAGTCCAATATGTGATATCCTCGTTGCCGATGCCTAGATCCTTAAACATCAGTACCGAAACGATTGATAGGGCTACGAAAGGTAGCCCCATCCCGAAGTACACCGAAGGCACCCACCTAATTGGGTTAGCCTTCGGCACCATGTCAGTTGTCTGCTTCATTACTGCTTAGCGGCTTGTAGGGTGTTGAGCATAAGAGATACAATAGTCATAGGCCCCACCCCACCGGGCACAGGAGTAATAGCAGAGGCCAGTGGTGCGACCTCGTCGAAGCATACATCACCTGTGAGGCGGAAGCCACTCTTGCGCGATGGGTCTGGCACACGCGTCGTCCCCACATCTACGATCACAGCACCTGGCTTGACCATATCTCCCCTAAGGAACTCTGGCACCCCAAGAGCCGCTACGATGATATCGGCCTGTAGGCATAGCTCCTTGATATTGGGCGTACGGCTATGACAAACCGTAACGGTACAGTCGCCGGGATTGGCCTTGTGCAGCAAGAGCTGTGCCATGGGCTTGCCGACGATATTGCTACGGCCGAGCACTACGCAGTGCTTGCCTCTAGTCTCGATCTCGTTGCGACGCAGTAGCTCGAGAATACCCTTAGGTGTGGCAGAGACGAAGCAAGGTAAACCGATGCTCATACGGCCAACATTGATTGGGTGAAATCCATCAACATCTTTGCGTGGGTCTACCGCCTCAATAATCTTCTGCTCATCAATATGCTTGGGCAGAGGCAACTGTACGATGAATCCTGTTACGTCTTCGTCACGATTGAGGCGATTGATCTCTGCCAATAGAGCCTGCTCGGTCACATCGTCTTCGCAGCGAATCAGAGAGGAGCGGAAGCCAACCTCCTCGCAGGTCTTCATTTTAGAGGCAACATAGGTCTCACTACCTCCATCGTGACCAACGAGGATAGCCACCAGGTGTGGGGCTGGTCGGCCTGATGCCACCATCTGAGCCACCTCGGCAGCGATCTCTTGCTTGATGGCTTGGCTGGTTGCCTTGCCGTCAAGTAGTTTGTAGGTTTTATTCTCCATGATTATTGATGAATTGTATATGTGGTTAATTGATGTTAGTCTCTTGGCTTACTTCTTTTTCTGCGGAGCGGCCACTACACGGTAGCCGGGGTTTACCTTGCCCTTAGCGATATTCATCAGCTTAGCCCTAATGAGCTGCTTACGAATCGTCGAGATAAGGTCGATGAAGAGCACGCCATCGATGTGGTCGTACTCGTGCTGGATAACGCGCGCAGCAAAGCCCGTGAATGTCTCGCGCTGCGGCTCAAACTGCTCGTTGACGTACTCGATCGTGATGCTCTCGGGGCGCACGACGTCCTCGTGAATGCCAGGAATGCTCAGACAGCCCTCCGTCTCGGTTAGCTTCTCGGGCGAATACTCGACAATGTGAGCATTGATGAAGACACGCTTGAAGCCCTTGCACTCGGGGAAGCTCTCGGCCATCGGATCGGCATCGATGACAAATAACCGAATAGGCAATCCGATTTGGGGAGCCGCAAGGCCAATCCCCTCCGAGTGATACATCGTCTCCCACATATTATCAATCAGCTCACGTAGCTTGGGGTAATCTGGGGTGATATCTTCCCCCATCTCTCGCAAGACGGGGTGACCATATAGGTAAATGGGTAATTTCATATTTATGTAGTTGATTTATTTAAGTTCTATTTGCAATCTAACTGGGCAGATGTATCGCCCCTAAGCCATCTCTTGAGGCTAGGTAGCTCTGCAGGATAATGACTGCGCTGACCTCATCCACTAGTCCCTTGTCGGCTTGTCTGCGCGCTTTACCGATGCCAGCCTCTCTGATGGTTCGCTGGGCAAGCGTGGAGGTGAAGCGTTCATCGACAAGCTCCACCGCCACATCGGGGAAGAGCTTCTGTAGCTGTGCCACGAACGGACGGATATAGGTCATCGACTCGGACTCCTGATGATTCATCTGCCTAGGATGGCCTACGAGGATGCGCTCTACTGCCTCACGAGCTAGATAGGCTTGTAGATAGGCGATGAGCTCGTGCGTCCTCACAGTGCCCAGCCCCCCTGGGGTAATCTGCAGAATATCCGTTACAGCCAAGCCACAGCGCTTGCGCCCATAATCAATAGCTAAAATTCTTGCCATGGCACAAAGGTAGTCCTTTTTCGACGCTTCGTCCGAACTCGCCCAAAGGTTAAACTATTGGAGAGAGGCATGTCTAGGGGAGGAATACAAGACAAGCTAAGGGATGAACCGACTACTTCCACTACTATGAATGTAGAAGAGTGGATTCATCCCTTGGCATCACTAATGTCTATCCTCTAGTGTTTGGGGATAATGCGCTGGGCTACGGCTCGTGCCTCTGCCATAATAGCATCTTCACCCTCGACCTTGCCGCCCTCCATGAGTACCCGTCCATCTACAATCACTGTATCGACGGTGCTACCCGAGGCCGAATAAACGAGGTTAGACACGAGATTGTTCAGTGGCGTCATCTCTGGTCTATTCAGATCTACGAGGCAGAGATCCGCTAGACGCCCTACCTCAATGCGCCCAGCATCGAGCCCGAGAATATCTGCCCCAATGGATGTGGAGGACTGGAATATATCCTCTGCGCTAACGGCAGTACTATCAAATCGCCAAACCTTACCCAAGAGCGAAGCCAAGCGCATGGCGTGGAACATATCTAGGTTGTTGGAAGAGCTACAGCCGTCTGTCCCCAGCCCGAGCTTAATGCCTCGGCGCTTCATCTCCTCATACTGGAAGCTATAGCCCGAGGCGAGCTTCATATTGGAGGCAGGATTGTGCACCACGCTCACGCCGTACTTGGCCAGCAAATCCATCTCCTCATCATCCACCCAGACCACGTGTGCCAAGATTAGGTTAGGGCAGAGGATACCCAAGCGCTCTAGATAGCGCACTGGCGTAGTACCATGTAGCTTGATGCACTCGTCTACCTCTCCTTTGGTCTCGGATAGATGCAGATGTATCTTGACGTTGTGCTTCTGGGCAAACTCGTGGCAGAACTGGAGCTGATCTCCGCTGACCGTATAGATCGCGTGAGGGCCTAGATTGAACGTGATGCGGTCGCTCAGCGTAGCAAAGTACTCTAGATACTCGCGACTGCGCTTGCGATCGAGCGCAGCGCGCTCGGGATTTCCTTGGTCGAAGAGGGTATAGGAGATCATCGCCCTAAGCCCCATCTCCTCGGCTGCCCTGGCCGTCTGCTTGGGGTGCATGTACATATCTAGGAAGCAGGTAGTCCCCGTCTTAATCATCTCTAGACATGCCAGCTTAGCACCGACATAGACATCGTGCTCGGTCATCTGTGCCTCCACTGGCCAAATGTAGTTCTCCAGCCACGTCATCAGAGGCAGATCATCGCCATAGCCCCTATGCAGGGTCATGGCAGCATGGGTATGCGTATTGATGAGGCCCGGGATTACGGCTTTGTCCGTAGCATCGATGAAGTAAGTATCGGCTCCAGCCTCTATGGTCTTGGCTGGAGCTATCTGTGCTATCCTATTCCCCTCGATGAGCAGGTCTACCTGCTCGCCTTGGTGGTAGGCATTTTGGATGAGTATATGACTCATCGTTTTGGGTCTGATATTCTGTGGGAAGCGAATCGTGCGGCTGTCCTCCACCTGCAGATCTATCTGTTGGCTTGTGTCCTGCTGATACGCATTCCTGATTAATTCTTTCATATAATACTATTGAGTAATACTTAAATCTTTTCGTCAAAGTTCGCTATTTAGGCGCATTTGTCCAAAATCTACTTACCAGCCACTGCACGCTCAATCGCTACAATACGGCGGAAGCGATAGCGGAGCAAAAGCCCTAGGGCAAGCAGGCCTATGGGAAAAGCCGACCATACCCCCACGAGCTGCAGGGTCGTCGTCTCGAGAGAGAGACGGAAGCCAAAGACATAGCTCAAAATAGGCTCGAGCCCTAGATGAACGAGGGTGGCAAAAAAGGCCAAGTACCCCACATCCTCCATGCCTCTGAGGGCATTGGCATAGATCACCTGCATAGCATCACCAACCTGATAGAGGATGACGGGAATTAGCGCAACCGAGACCATAGCGATCATCTCCTCGTCCTTGGTGAAGATATAGCCGATATAGTGGCGGCCGAACCACATCACTGCCATAGCGAATACCGCCACCACGAGCGACAGCTCCAGCCCCACGCGTGTAGCTCTCTCGACGCCATCGAAGTCGCCCATCGTCCTGAAGCGACTCACTAGAATAGTCGTCGCAGCCCCAAGGCCATAATAAATGAGGAAGCCAATGGTCGTAACGACACAGAGCACCTGATGAACCGCTAGAGGGATTACCCCCAACTTGGTCACGAAGAGTAGGGCTATGGTAAACGACGTAGCCTCCACCCCCGAGTACATCCCCACCGAGCTACCCAGACGTGCTAGGCGAGACAGGTTGCGCGGGGAGCAATGGCTAGAGAGAAAGCCCTGCCAGCTCGTACGGAAGACACTTCTCTGGTAGAAATACCCAACAAAGGCCACTAGGACGAAGACGCGTGAAATAAGGGTAGCGATACCTGCACCCAAGAGCCCTAGCTCGGGCAAGCCCCACTCGCCATAGATGAGCAACCAGTTGCCCAAGACGTTGATGGCATTGGAGAGTAGAATAATCCACATCCCCACAGAGGTGTAGCCTGCTCCATCGAAAAACTGTTTGAAGGCGCCGAGGAGCATATACAGGACAAATGATGCAATCTGCAGGAGGAAGTAGGGGCGGACTATAGGATGCAAATGCTCTGGCAGGTCAAAAGCCTCTAGGTTGAAGTAAATCGCCAACATCGCGACCGATAGGACGAGGGCTAGAGCCAGATTGAGCAGGAGGCTATGTCTAAGTAGCCCCCCGGCCTTGTAATACTTACGTAGGGTATAGGCAGTGGTCACCAGTGGTGTGAGCCCATAGGAGAAGCCCATACCGAGGATGAAGACGAGAGCAAAGAGGTTATTGACAAACGAGGCCGAGGCGAAAGCATCTGTGGCGTAATGGCCGACCATAATGTTGTCGGCAAAACTGACAAAAATAGCACCGACCTGCCCCAGTATGATGGGCAAGCCGATATGTAGAAGTTCCCGATAGGGTTTGGGAGACGAATTGACGCGTCGCAAGCAGGCTTATTTTTTCTTTTTCTTGGGCGTATAGATGCTCATGCGCTTGATGACGACGTCCCTCGATGGCCTATCGATGTCGTTCGTCTCCACGCGCTGTATCTTGTCTATGACCTTCCAGCCCTCGACGAGACGCCCAAAAACCGTGTAGGCTCCGTCGAGCGAGGGCGTACCTCCGTGCATCATGTATGCCTCTCTCTGCCGATCGGTGTACTTGATGCCGTTTTTGCTCATCAACTCCTCTAGGTCAAAAGCCGTATGATACTTACCCGTAACGATGTAGAACTGAGATGCCGAGGATACACGCTCGGGATTGACTTCGTCAGACTGACGGGCAGCAGCTAGAGCACCTCTCTCATGTACGAATAGGTCTGGCATAATCTCGGCTGGGATTACTCCTGAGATTGAGTCGTCGGGGAGCTCTTGCCCCTCGGCTAGTCCTCGAGAGTTGAGATTACCTCCCTGCACGACGAAATCTCGGATCACACGATGGAAGATAACCCCATCGTAGGCCTTGCTCTCCACCATGCGGATGAAGTTGTCCCTATGCCTAGGGGTCTCGTTGTAGAGCTCTAGCACAAACTTACCCTTGCTGGTCTCGACAAGCACTTGGGTACGCTCCTGCTGTGCCCAAAGCCCCTGAGTGGAGGCGAGCATCGAGAGCAGTAGAAGGAGTAGAATACGCTTCATAGATCAATTTTAGTCTTGAGTTTATATCAGTTCTGGTGTAGTGTCGTTGCTGGCGTCTGCCGTAGTGATGAAGGCTCTAGGATCTAGCGCCAGTACATCTCGCTTGAGGCTAGATAGATGCTTACGCTCGGTGATGATGAAAATCACCTCACGCTCCAGACCTTGGTACATTCCTCTACCATGCAGCAGAGTGCCTCGAACCCCCTTCTTGACCAGCATATCCCTGAGCTCACTAGGGCGATCCGAGATGATAAATACCGATTTGTGAGGATTCGTAGGTTGGAGGATATCGACCACCTTGCCGTAGACAAAGATAGTAATCCACGAGTATAGTGGCACACGCCAGTCTCCGAAGGTAATGAGACCGAGCAACACTATAATGGAGTCGATGATGATGATGAGACTGCTGAGCTTGACGTTCATCTTACGTGCCAGCACACGTGCCAGAGTATCGGTGCCTGCACAGGTACTCTGCGCCAAAAAGATCAGGTAAACACTGAAGCCTAGTATAGCTCCGCCGTAGAAGCTAGCCAGTAGCGGTTCGTCCTCCACCAACGGCCTGCCACCACTAATTTGGGTGATCAAGTCGGTAAAAAAGGCGATTAGAACAAAGGCAACAGCGGTTTTGTAGGCAGAGAAGCGCCCCAGCTGACGAGCAGCGAGGAAGAAGAGAGGGATATTGAAGCAGAGTGCCACAGCCCCAATGAGCAAACCATTGGGAGCACTCTCCCAGACCCCTTTGGTCAGATGATTGATGATGATACTGAGCCCATATACACCTCCCGGAACGATTGAGGCAGGAGCAATGAAAAGGGCGTAAGCGATGGCCATGATAAAAGAACCTACGACGATGAGCCCTAGATCTCTAAGGTGCTGCGAAACAACCTGTTTCATACGGATTCAAATTACATTACGATGAACGCTACCAAGCAAATATATATACTTTTTGTCTAGTAAAAGCGATGAATACCGCAAGCGCCGAAGAAACACGAAGTAACCATCTATCTTCAAAGCAGATAAATGGCTACCAATAAAGCACCTCAAGACCGCATCGACAATAAGAAATATTGCTGTCCGGTAAACCTTTCAAGAAGGTAAATAGGGCATTCAACCCAGAATTGTCATTAGGATTTTAGGGGACAGCAAACTCCTTTGCACTTCCCC
>JAUMYV010000031.1:0-22604 GCA_030528445.1 Porphyromonadaceae bacterium
ATGGTGGTTCTAGCGCCATCTATGAGAGTGCCTACGATGCCGATAAGAGCCTCACGACCCTTGGTCTGACAATCGGTAATGGCCGACGCCTCAGATGGCCAGACAACTGGTTCCAAGTCTACGGTGCGCTCAACTATACGCACTATAGATTGAATAACTGGATTTATTATACGTTTGGCAACTTCCACCATGGTAGTGCCAACGATATCAATCTAGAGCTTCGGCTAGAGCGCAACTCGATCGATAATCCTATCTACACGCGTCGAGGATCGGAGTTTAGCGTTGCACTCAATTTGACGCCTCCCTATTCGGCATTCGATGGCAAGGACTACAGCGATCCTGCGCTCTCGGAGTCGGATCGGTATCGCTTCATCGAGTATCATAAGTGGCGCTTCTCTGGCAAGGTATTCTTGCCTCTGCTCAACCCGATGACTGTGAAGCGTACACCTGTGCTGATGGCTCGCATGGACGGAGGCATTATCAGCAGCTACAACAAGTATAAGCGCTCGCCCTTTGGTACCTACTACATGGGTGGAGATATGATGAGTGGTCAGTATGCTGGCTATGCCAACGAAACGATTGGCTTGCGCGGATATCGCAATGGGTCGATCGCAGGGGCAGACTACGACTACGCATACTCATACTTCCGCACGACTCTTGAGCTGAGGTATCCGCTCATCTTCGAGCAGTCGACTACGATCTGGGTGCTTGGCTTCCTCGAGGCTGGCAACGCGTGGAGAGATAACAGACGCTACAACCCCTTCGACCTCAAGCGCTCTGCTGGGGTAGGGGTGCGCATCATGCTGCCGATGGTTGGCCTGCTCGGTATCGATTGGGCTTATGGTTTCGACCGTCCTAGCCCTCTCTCTAGAGAGCGTGGTGGGAGCAATGTACACTTTGTCCTTGGTCGTGATCTCTAGTAAGCGATATATTCGCTATATTTGACCTTGCGAATACAATAATTTTGATTTTTTAGAGTTATTCACTAAAAAAGATATCCGTTATGAAGAAGAATCTATTGGCCCTACTGGCTTTACTTTGGTTAGGCGTAGGATCTGCATCAGCGCAGAAGTTGGCTCTAGTTGATATGGAGTATATACTGGGTAAGATGCCTGCCTATGAGATGATGAATCGCCAGCTTGAGGATTTGTCCAAGAAGTGGCAGCAAGAGGTTACAGGTCAAGAATCCGAGGCTCAGGCTCTCTATAAGAAGTATCAGAGTGATTTGGTTTTCCTCTCGGCAGATCAGAAGAAGGTGCGTGAGGATGAGATTGTCTCCACAGAGAAGGCTGCCTACGATCTCAAGCGCAAATACTTCGGTCCAGAAGGCGAACTGATGAAGCGCCGTGAGAGCTTGATGAAGCCAATCCAAGACGAAGTCTGGAAGAGCCTCAAGGATCTAGCTCTCTCTCAGGGCTACCATGTGATTATCGACAGGTCTAGTAGCAAGATTGTCTATGCAGATCCCTCGGTAGACATCAGTGCCATTGTCTTGCAGAAAATGGGATTTGGAAAATAATCCCTATCTTTGGTCACACTGATTTTGATAACCCCAAACAAACAATTAAATAGAGCAACGACAATGAGAAAGATTTTGATGGCTCTGCTTCTTGCACTTCCACTCACAGTGCTTGCACAGCAGAAGATCGCAGTGGTAAATACTCAGGAGATCATGACCTCTCTCCCAGAGGTGAAGGCTGCCGAGGACAAGATCCAGGAGCTAGCCAAGAAATATAATGTCGAGATCCAGAGTATGCAGGATGCGTATAAGGCCAAGGTTGAAGCTTTCGTCAAGGAACGTGAGCAGCTACTCGAAGCCATTCGCGCGAGCCGTCAGCAAGAGATCCAGGGACTGGAAGAGCGTATCCAAGCCTCTTATCAGGCTATGCAGGAGCAGCTCCAGAAAGAACAGCAGAAGCTACTAGCTCCGATTCAGACAAAGGTTGCTACAGCAATCAAGAAGATCGCAGACGCCGATGCTTGCACCTATGTATTGGAGGCTGGAGTAATGCTACATGTAGGCAAGGACGCCATTGACATTACCGAGAAGGTGAAGGCTGACCTAGGCGTTAAGCCCACGGCTGCCGTGAAGCCTACTACAGCTCGCTAGGATATACCACTAGTCTAGTTACAGAGGGGGAGGGCAACGAAAACTTGCATTCCCCCTTATTGTTTTCGTATTTAACTATAAGATTATGATTAAGCAGTTGATGCGCTTAGCTCTGACCTTACTCTTAGGTGTATTTCTATGGGGGTGTGGGCTATCTACTAGAGCGCTTAGAATCTCTCAAGGAATGACGATGCAGCAAGTCGTCGCCATTATGGGTTCGCCCGACCATCGTCGGTTCAACATCAACCAAGAGGAGTGGGAGTATCGCGAAACGATTGGTGATAAGATGAATGTGCTTATTGTGACTTTTGTTGGGCAGAGGGTGGACAAGTTAGACTCCTACGATATGCCTGCTTCCGAGGGAGAGCCCCTCCCACCGGGTTATGAGTCTGGGCCATCTAGACCTCAGATTACGCCCCCTCTACCCATTCCAGGGGAAGTGTATCCGCCCAATTATCCACCTAGAGGAGGGTATCCAGATAGACCGATGATTGATGAGCGTTGGTTCGCCGACTTCTACAACCACCTCAAGCGAGTTCCTTACCCTCGAGATAGGAGAGAGATGATCGCCAATGCAACCCTAGAGCGTTACTTCACCGTAGGGCAGAGCTGTAGACTGCTCTCTCTGTATTCCTATGACGATGATAGGCTAGATATCCTTCGTTTGCTCTCTGGTCGTATTGTAGATTTAGAGTATGCCGATCGTATCTTGGAGATGTTTAGATATAGGAGTAGCCAAGAGAAAGCCCACTCTCTATTAATCCCCCCACGAGGCGGATATGGAGTAGGACCAAATAGGAGACCAGTAGACCCGAGGATGGTGATTGATGAGCGTTGGTTTGAGGATTTCTATCAGAGAGTCAAGGCTAAGCCTTTTAGTGATGATAAGCTAGAGTACATCTCTGTAGCTGCTCATACGAGGTTCTTCACAGTGCATCAAGTCTCTAGGCTTATGCAGCTCTATACTTTTGATGACGACCGCCTCAAGGTGCTACGTCTGGTAGCCCGTCGTATCGTTGATATGGAGAATGCCGATCGCCTGCTTGATCTCTTTACCTTCAAGAGTGGTAGATCTGAGGCACGCAAGCATCTGGGGCTGTAGTCAAACAGCATAAACCTCATATACGACAAGGCGGTGTACCGGAGGAGCTGTTCGGTACACCGCCGTGTCCTTTATAAGGCCTCATCTCGCCTTAACGCCGTCTGTACATCTGATCAAAAGGAATACGCACACGATCGCCCCAGATACCTCTGGGATCTCTGAGCCCACAGCTAACAATCATTCCGACCTCTGCTCCTCTAGGGAGGTTGAGCAGACGGCTCACACGTAGGCTATCGAAGCCTCCTATTGGGCAGGTATCATAGCCAGCCTCCGCCATGGCGATGATGAAGGTTTGGGCGACCATACCGCAGCTCTGATGTACTGAAACACGCACATCCGCCTCCGAAACCTGTCGAACCATTGGGCGAAATAGCCCAACGGTTAGCATAGATATCTTGCGAATCAATCCCCAAAGCCCTAGAAATCTAGTGTTCAGTAGTGGCATGACTTTGCCGTAATAGAGCTCCCATCGTTTGAGACGATGTGCCTGTCTATCCTGCGGACTATTGCGCCTGACGTTCTCTCGCTCGTAGGTGAGCATCGCTTGAGCCCTCTGCCTGTGTAGATCTTGTCGTGTGACGAAGACAACCATCTGCTGGGCTGTGCTGGCTGCTCCTTGATTGAAGCAAGCCACGGTTAGCTGTTTGAGCAATGCTCTGTCGGTAATGTGGTACACCTCATAGAGCTGCATGTTGGAGCTTGTGGGGCTTAGTTGTGCTAGCTCAAGGCACTCGCGGACTCGATTGGCATCGATGGGTTCATCTGTATATCGTCTAGTCGCACGACGAAACTCAAGGATTTCTTTTAGGCTTTTCATTTTTTTGCTTGACTATAAATGAGAAATCTATTGATAAATAGCAATCCTCCTTATCTCCGATAGAGCTCTGGAGGTAAGGAGGATGCTACATACTGGGAGCATACTTACTTGGTAAGCAACTCGATTAGCCTATCTTCGGTTAGGCTAGTTTGCTCGCCAGTAACCATGTTCTTGACCGTCAGGATACCGCTTTTGAGTTCGTCCTCGCCGACGAGCGCTACGTAGCCAATGTTCATGTTATTGGCATAGCTCATTTGCTTTTTGAGCTTACTGCTCTCGGGGAAGAGTTCGCAGCGCACACCAGCACGGCGCAGACGAGCAACAATCGGCACGAGACTACGAGCCTCGTTGACCCCGAAGTTGACAAATAGGATTTGTGTCCCTGTACTGCTTGCATCGGGGAATAGACTAAGCTCTGCCATCACGTCGTAGATGCGGTCGGCACCAAACGAGATGCCTACACCACTAAGGCCTTGCAGACCAAAGATGCCAGTTAGGTCGTCGTAGCGTCCGCCTCCCGAGATACTCCCGATGGTAGCGTCAATGGCCTTGACCTCTAGGATTGCCCCCGTGTAGTACGAGAGACCACGTGCTAGACTTAGGTCAATCTGAACCTCCGTCGTCAAGTCTACCGAAGCCAAGTGATCTAGTACGAAGCGTAGCTCCTCGATGCCTTTGAGCCCTTGTTCGCTTGTGGCGATAAGCGTAGAGAGCTTCTCTAGCTTCTCTTCGTTGCTACCCTCCAGCAGGAGCAGTGGCTCTAGGCGAGAGAGGGTGTCGTCCGTGAAGTCTTTACATCTTAGTTCTTCCTTGACCTTCTCCAAGCCTATTTTGTCTAGCTTGTCAATGGCTACAGTGATGTCGATGAGGCGATCTTCTGCGCCTACCGTCTCGGCTATTCCTGCTAGGATTTTGCGGTTATTGAGCAGTACGCGTGTACGAATGCCTAGACGACGAAAGACCTCATCAATGATCTGGATCAGCTCGACCTCATTGATCAGAGAGTCTGAGCCAATCACGTCGGCATCGCACTGATAGAATTCGCGGTAGCGACCTTTCTGGGGTCTGTCGGCACGCCAAACGGGTTGTATCTGGTAGCGCCGGAAAGGCATCGTAAGCTCATCGCGATGCATCACTACGTAGCGCGCGAAGGGTACAGTGAGGTCATAGCGTAGGCCTTTTTCACACAGGCGAGCAGACAGTTTATTCGCATTACGCTCTAGTAGTTCTCGATCCTCGATGCCCTTGAAGTAATCACCCGAGTTGAGCACCTTGAATAGAAGCTTATCTCCCTCCTCTCCATACTTCCCCATCAGGGTAGAGAGATTCTCCATCGTGGGGGTCTCAATCTGTTGATAGCCATAGAGGGCGTAGACCGAGCGGATAGTATCGAAAATGTAGTTGCGACGAGCCATCTCTACGGGGCCAAAGTCGCGCATTCCTTTGGGAATAGTTGGTTTCTGCATATTATCGTTCTAGGGAAGAATGATCCTCCGTCTGTATTATTGTTTTCTAAGCACAAAGTTCGGTAATTCGATTCATTTAGCCAATTCTTGGATATCCTCAATGGTGTCTAGTATTACGACTCGCCGAAAAAGGGCCGTACCGATATTAAACTCTCGGTACAGCCCTTCTATCTACTCCTCTATGCCAAGATAGAGTTTAGATGGATTTTCTACTTGACTTCTAGGCGATAGATTTTCCCCTTTTGGGTTGGATAGCTTACTACGTTAGCCTGCTTCGTGCGCTTGCCACGAATGACTCTGCCGTTTTTGTCCACTAGGTTGTAGCTGCCGAGAGCTTTGTCCATGATTTGTAGTGGCAGTCCCGACCCTGAGTAGATGGTGGCTCGAGTGATGCGTCCGTTCTTCCAGTCGAAGCCTAGAGTGAAGTCACCAGAGGCTCTAAGCCCCGAAATAGCACCACTAGACCAAGCCTTCGGTAGAGCAGGCAATAGCTCGATGAACCCAAGATGGCTCTGAAGGAGCATTTCGGCAATCCCCGCCGTAGCGCCAAAATTGCCATCTATCTGGAAGGGAGGATGGGCATCTAGCAAGTTCTCGTACACTCCGCCGTGTCTTACGTTCATGCTATTCTCTGTCATAGAGGTATAGTTGAGGGCTTGCTTGAGCAGGTATCTCGCGTGATCGCCATCCCCGAGCCTAGCCCAAAGAGCTATTTTCCAGGCACGGCTCCAGCCTGTGCCGTTGTCGCCACGCGACTCTAGAGAGACCTTAGCTGCTTCTGCTAGTTTTGGCGTTGTATGCCACGAGATTTGGCTACCGGGGTATAGGGCGATTAGGTGAGAGAGATGGCGATGTTCGTCACCCTTGACGTCTTCTTTGATTTTCCACTCTCTGATCTGTCCCCAGGAGCCAATGACCATACCGCGATCTAGATGTTTGAGCTTATCCTTGAGTTCGGCGACAAATGCCTTGGGTAGCTTAACTCGATCGGAGGCTTGTAGCGTAGCATCGAAGAGCTCCCAGATCAGTTGCTGAGCGTAGGCGATGCCATCTTCCCATGGGCCGTGCTCGGGCGACCACTCCTGTGGAGCGATCCATTGGCCGTGCTGGTCTTTCTTGAGACGATCGAACCAGTATTCACAAGCCGAGCGCATAGCAGGTAGAGCCGTCTGCTCTAGATAGCGCTTGTCTTGAGTAAACAGATAGTGCTGCCATAGGTGCATCGCATACCACGCATTGGTTGGGCGGTTGATGTTCCAGTCCGTGTGGCTGAAGATATTGCTCTGTGTGTGCAAGCTCCAGCCACGTAGCCCTTCGTTTTTGGCCGTCTGTCTCATTCCGCCATTCTCCTTGGCAGCCTCTACGGCCACATAGTGGAGGAATGGCTTGTGGCACTCCGAGAGATTAGTCGTTTCGGCGGGCCAGTAGTTCATCTGGATGTTGATATTGGTATGGATGTCCGACTCCCAAGGTGGGGTGTTGCTGTCGTTCCATAGCCCCTGCAGATTGTTGGGTAGATCCATACCTCGGCTAGAGGCAATCATCAGATAGCGACCGTATTGGAAGTATAGCTCGTCTAGATAAGTCAGACTTCTCTGTCGGCGAACTATTTCATCTGTCGGCAGAGCGGGGATGATGCCTTTGGCCTCTGGCTCTAGGTTGATTTTTACTCTGTCGTAGAGCCTCTGGTAGTCGGCGATGTGGTCGGCCTTGATGCGCTCATAGCCCTTGGCTGTAGCACTTGCTAGGGTTTGGAGCACTTGCGTGCGTACATCCTCGAGTGAGCCTAATACGTAGGTTGTGCTGTGGATGTCGTAGTTAGTCTTCAAGGCCAAGTATAGCGTGATGACATCTGCATCCTTGATGCGAATGCCGTCCTGTCCTTGGGTTAGCTCAATGCTACCTCCCTCGTTGATTGCCTTGAGTCCTGCCACATAGCTTACTAGATCTAGCTCTCCAGAGAAGAACGCACTAGCCCCTTGTGCTTCTAGCTTGCTACGGGTAGGCTTGATTTTGTTCGATGCTGGGCGAGCATCTCTAAGGCTTAGCTCTAGGCTTAGCTTGCCCTTTTGGCCGGGAGCTGTTAGACGAACGGCGATGACGCCATCGGGGTGGGAGGCTAGATACTCTCGCTCGTAGACTACTCCTCCGGTAGTATAGGTGACGCGACCGATCGCGTCGTCTAGACTAAGGCTCCTCTTGTAGCCAGAGTAATCAGGCTGATGCTCGAAGTCTAGATAGAGGTCGCCGAAGTTTTGGTATGCTCCTCTGATTTGTGGGCTGCCTGTCCAGAGCGTTTTCTCGTTGAACTGGATGCGCTCGTGGCGATAGCCTCCCATAAACATGGCTCCCTGCTCACCGTTGCCGATAGGCAATCCCTGCGTCATCCAAGTAATCCCCGGACGATCGTAATGCAGGAGCATAGGACGCTGAGCCGTCTGTGCGCTCAAGCTCCCTAGGTTTAGGCTAGAGGCGAGCAGGCAGGCTGCTAGAGTTTTGATGCTGTACTTCATATTCACTTGTGTTGTTCTAAAAATTAGCGATAGGATAGTCTTCAGGGGCTAATCGCCGATGAATGTTTCGTTGAGAACTTCTCGATAGCTATTGAATATCTTGCTCTTCGAGATGAACCCGATATAGCGCCCATCATCATCGACGACGGGGAGCTTCCATTCGTTGCTCTCGTCGAAAATCTGCATGATACGCATCATCGACATTGACATGCGTAGTTTGATGCGTGGGGAGACCATAATTTTCTTGATGCTGTAACGCTCGTATAGCTCTGGGCGGAACATGATGTTGCGGATGTTATCCAACTCTACGATCCCAATCAATATACCCTGATCATCAACCACGGGAAAAGAATTGCGGTGGCTGATGGAGATCACGCGCACGAGATCGCCTAGATTCATCTCTGGCTTCACTGTCTCGAAGTCTGTCTCCAAGACATGCTCTACACTCATCAGAGTAAGCACCGCTACATCTTTGTGATGCGTGAGGAGCTTGCCTTGCTCGGCGAGCCGTAGCGAGTAGATGCTGTGTGGCATGAAGATGCGTATCGTACCGAAAGCTGTGATTGAGACAAGCATCAGAGGGAGGAAGAGGTCATAGCCCCCAGATAGCTCTGCGATCAGGAATACCCCTGTGAGCGGTGCGTGCATCACTGCCGCCATAAGCCCAGCCATACCGAAGAGTACATAGTTTTTGCTTGGCAGGTACATCTTGGTAAATGGTAGGTAGTTGATCAAGAAGCTAAACAGAAAACCCGTAATCGCACCGACGAATAGCGTAGGGGCGAATAGACCACCACATCCGCCACCCGAGTTGGTGGATACAGAGGCGAATACCTTGAGTAGTACCGTCAGGAGTAGGAAGCCGAAGACAACCCAAAACGAGCCAGAGAAAGCCTCTAGTAAGCTCCCCTCTAGTAGGCTCCCATATTGTCCGCTAAGCAATAGGTTGATGGTATTGTACCCTTCACCATAGAGCGGAGGAAAGAGGAAGATGAGCAGACTGAGGATGACGGCAGAGGCAAGGTAGCGCATCTTGTAGGTAGAGATGGAGCGGATGCGCCCCTCTAGGCTAAACATAGTCTGCGAGAAGAAGAGAGCCATTAGACCACAGAGGACACCGAGTAGTAGCATCATCGGGATATGCTCCATTTGGTAGGGCTCGGTAAACGTGAAGCGGAATAGGCTCTCTCCCCCAGAGAACATGTAGCTTGCCGCTGCAGCCGAAACGGAGCTAATCAGCAGCGGGAGTACCGACATCATTGTTAGGTCAAGGAGCAACACCTCAATAACGAAAACGAGTCCCGTGATTGGCGCTTTGAAGATTCCTCCGAGAGCTCCAGCCACACCACAGCCAATCAGGAGCATTAGGTTGCGCTGCTCTAGGCGGAAGGCTCGCCCGAAGTTTGACCCGATAGCAGCACCCGTGAGCACGATGGGCGATTCGGCTCCTACAGAGCCTCCAAAGCCAATGGTAATGGCAGAGGCAAAGAGCGAAGACCAAGTGTTGTGAGGCTTGATGCGGCTCTTACGTTGCGAAATGGAGCTGAGCACCTTGGTAACCCCATGCCCGATGTCGTCGCGCAAGATGTAGCGCACGAAGATACCGCTGAGCAGGATGCCAATGGCAGGTAAGATTAGGTACATGTAGCTACGCCCTTGTATCCCCTCGGTGAGGACATGTTCTAGCAGGTGTATGACCTCTTTGAGCAGGGTCGATAGAAGAGCCATCGTGATGCCAATCCCTAGGCTGAGCAGAAGGATGAAGTAGCGCTCGCTGATGTTATGCTCTCGCCAGACAATCAGTTTATCAAGGCTCTGCCGTAGGGCAGATCGGTAATTATTCATTTTCCTAAACCTTTGGCTATAGTTTGTATCGTGTAGAATAGTACAATAATATCTAGTCGTAGGGACATATTTTCGTAGTAGAGCCAATCGTAGGCCATACGTTCTCGCATTTCGCTTAGGTTGCTGGCATATCCATAGCGAACCATCGCCCAGCTAGTGATACCTGGACGCACATTATGTAGCAGGAATAGCTGCGGCGCGTCGTCTACCAACTGGCGAATATAGTAACTTCTCTCTGGTCGTGGCCCAACTAGAGACATATCCCCAATCAGTACGTTCCATAGCTGCGGTAGCTCATCGAGGCGATAGCGACGCATGATGCGCCCCCAAGGGGTTACTCTAGGGTCTTGGTCTGAGCTGAGCTGTGGCCCAGCCTGCTCCGCGTCCAAGTACATCGAGCGAAATTTGTAGATGATGAAGGGACGCCCTCTAAGGCCAATGCGCTCCTGGGTGTAGAGGATGCCTCCCTCAGACTCTCGGCGGATGCGCCAAGCTATATAGAGGTATAGGGGGGAGAGCAGGACGAGACCAAGGGACGCAAAGACTCTATCCACGAGCCACTTGATGTTGGCTGCCGATTCGCTTAGGTTACTAGCTGTAACGTCTACGAGAGGTTCGCCTAGCATTGTATTGACCTTGAGCTTGAGCCCCACGTATGGGATTGAGCGGGGCGATAGTTTGATTGGGATTCCCAGGATATAGAGCTTGTAGAGGAGTTGACTCACTAGGAGGAACGAACACTCTGTCGTGGCGATGACTACTTCGTCTGCATATTTGCTTTGAGCCTCTTGGATTAGCCTCTGGGCATAGTCCCTCAGATAGATAGCAGTGGTGCCAGCCTCGATCGCATGATCGGGCTCAAGTGGCAGGCGAGCCACGATACGCATACGCCCAGCTCCCTCTAGCCATTGGGCGACCTCCCGACCGATATTCCCCTCAGAGACCAATAAGATGCGGCGCCTATGCTCCTCGCTGAGAAACTGCTTGAGGAGCATGCGGGTTACACATACACGACCTAGATAGAGGAAAAGGAACCACGATATGTGTAGCAGTCCGTAGAGCTTGAGGTAGTAGGCCGTAGAGGGGGTTACATCATCGCTGATGACGATGAGGAAGACGACTACGGCGATGATTGTCGATGAGGACAGGCTGGCTGTGATGTCCGTGAGGCGACTCTTGGCGTATGGATTGTTGTAGTACCCCGATAGCCAATAGACGAACATCGCCAGAGAGACAACGCCTAGCAGAGAGAGGAGGGTATTGGGGTGCCCCATGTAGTGTATGAGAGACCCAAAGGTGGCGTAGTGCTCCTCTAGCTGATAGCGCAGGGCATTGAATGTGGTGAATGCCACTACACTCGCTGCGCTGTCTACCCCGATATAGGCGAGCCGATGTCGCCAAAGTCTGGTCATGGGCGGATGATTTTAACCTCGCCTTTGCTACTTAGTTTGATGATTTGAGATGGAGGGCTCGTCTTGGTATCCTTCTGTCTGTACCCGACTACATAGTCTACTGCGTCGATAATCTCTTGGCTAATCGCAGAGAAGACCATAGGGGTCGGCTCTCCACTGATGTTGGCCGATGTGGAGACGATGGGGGCGCGCATCTGACGTGCCAAAGCAGAGGAGAAAGCCTCTTTGGAGAGGCGAACCCCTAGGCTCCCGTCCTCGGCTAGCAGATTGGGGGCAATGCCTCTTGCTGAGTCGTAGATAATCGTGACTGGGCGTATAGCCAGCTCGATGATATCGTAGGCAACCTCTGGCACGTCGGGGATAACCCCCTCTAGCGCGGCGAGGCTATCGACCAGTACCAGCATGCTCTTGGCATCGGCTCTGCGTTTAATCTCGTAGATACGTGCTACGGCTTCTGGATTGGTAGCATCGCAACCTATTCCCCAGACTGTATCTGTGGGGTAGAGGATTACGCCACCTCGGCGCATGATCTCTACAGCTGCCTCTATATCACCTTGATAAGTGGGGCGTTCTTTGACTTTGCTCATTGGCTTAGTATATACATAATATTTCGCAGACAGAGGTAACCACTGGCGCGAGTTCGGACGCCACGTCTCTCCGCAAACTATATCAGAACATTATTTACTAGACAAATATATGCATTCCCATTCATACTCTACCTCGTTAAATACACGGATAGATTGATGGGCTGGAGGTTTTTAGCGATATTTGCAAACAATTGCACTGGTTTTGACAGATAAATGAAGTTGTGATGCAGATGAGAAATATAATACAAATTGTCCTGTGCGCCTTGGCTACCACTTGGGTTAGTTGTACGGGATCTAAGCAAGGGCAGGCTGGTTCACACACCGAGGATAAGCAGACCGCCGCGTTTGTATCTGCCTTCGATGCAGATAGTGCCTACCGCTTCGTCAGTGAGCAGGTCGCCTTTGGCCCTCGCGTACCAGGTAGTAGGGGGCACCGAGACTGTGGAGATTGGATGGTTGATAAGCTACGAGGCTGGGGCTACCAGATTATAGAGCAGGGGTTCAATGGCAAAGATTACTTTGGCAAACCTATCCAGGGGCGCAATATCATTGCGACGTTAGCTCCCGAGGCACCTACTCGAGTTTTGCTTATGGCACACTGGGATACGCGTGCTGTGGCAGACTATGATCCCGAGCATAGGCGACGCTCCGAGCCTATTCTTGGTGCCGATGATGGTGGTAGTGGCGTCGGGGTTCTGCTCGAGTTGGCTCGTCAGCACGCGCTACAGCACACGGGCGTGGAGCTAGACTTCGTATTCTTCGACTTGGAAGATGGTGGGAGTAACGGCGATAATGATAGTTGGTGCCTAGGATCGCAGCACTGGTCCAAGCACCCGCACCAGACGGACTACCGAGCCGACTTCGGCATCCTGCTAGATATGGTCGGTGCCAAGAAGGCTAAGTTCTACTGGGAGGGTTACTCCAAGGCATACGCTTCGCCTATTCTCTATAAGGTTTGGGAGGAGGCTAGAGCTCTCGGCTTCGGTGATTACTTCGTCAGTGCCAATGGTGGAGATATGATAGATGACCATGTTCCTGTGATCAAGAACCGAGGAATCTCCTCTATTGATATCATCAATTACAATCCTCATAGCCACCAAGGCTTTGGGGCGCACTGGCATACCCATGGAGATAATATGAATATCATCGATCGTAAAACTCTAGAAGCAGTGGGCAAAACAGTTCATACGATGCTCCGTAATAGGTATAGTAAATAGAGCAAAAGGAAATTATATAAGACATTTTATGCAAACGATAAACGAAATTCAAGACGAAATTATAGAGGAGTTTTCTGGTCTTGACGATTGGCTCGATCGCTATGAGCTGATTATCGAGATGGGTAATACTTTGGAGCCTCTTGCGGAGGAAAAGAAAACGCCCCAAAATATCATAGAAGGATGCCAGAGCCGAGTTTGGATCACAGCAGAGCTACGTCACGGACGCATACACTACGAGGCCGAGAGCGATGCGATCATTGTCAAAGGCATAGTGAGCCTGTTGCTTCGTGTGCTGAACAACCAAACACCCCAAGCCATTTTGGATAGCGATTTGTATTTCATCAAAGAGATTGGGCTTCAGGAGCACCTATCACCCACACGCTCCAATGGGTTGGTGTCTATGCTCCGCCAGATGCGCCTGTTTGCGGCTACCTTTGCCGCTCAGTAGGCTTCTTGCGGTATTGTTCTGGGGGGCTGTGGCAAAATTTTTTTTTTGCTCGCAGCCCCTTTTAGGTGTCTCAGAATGTGCAAAATGCAAGGCGCTAAGACTGAGGCTGAGACGGGAGCATACTAAGGAGGTATGTGACCGAAGCCGACGACGAAGTCCGTGCGGAGCAAATGTCGTAAGCAACGCAGCAGTTTGTGCATTATGACACACCGCCCCTTTTGGTGGGTTGTCACTCCGCTTAGTGGCTACGCAGCGCGTGTTTTCGATATCTCTGTTGGCCTCAGTAATCAATAGGTTAGTGATAGTCTGTGGCTCTGTGGCCAAATGCATAGAAAAGCAAAAACTTGAGAAAACTGACTTTTCGCGTTTTTAGTTAAGGAGTGTAAATAAATTGACCTCGGATTCGGGAGAAGAGGAGTGCAATTTGGTGTGTTTATTCGCTCTAGCGGGAAATCTCTGAGCGTTTTTGGTGGATTGTAGGACTGATTCTCGGCGGTGTGTACAGAGATCCGAAAAGATTAGTGCATAGAAATGCTGAAATCATTGCTTCGTTTGGATGAAATTGCCTTAAGTGTGCTTTTATCAATTTGATTACTAGGTGTATGTAAAACATGCGTTTTGAGCGGTTGTCTTCGTTAGTCTGGGGGCTGAGAGCCCAAATGAGCTTAAACTCAATCTGGAGCCTCCTAGGGGGCAAATACGCGGTGTGCCGTTTTTTGCCCTTGCTCAAAACAGATCTCTCATCAACATTCTGAAATTTGAGCTAAAATATAAATCTACCGCCCTAGAATAATGCATCTTCCTATCGCTTCGGGGTAGCCTCCTGTCGATTGGCTTAGATTAATGCGACACCTTTGCTTTGTTTTCATGTAAAGCCAAATTCTTCAATCATCTCTCTATGGCAATAGGAATAAACACGTGATAAGCCGCTGACACACATAGCAAACATCCCCTCGAAACTAAGATAGAACCCTGTACCATGTAATAAATTGTGTATTCAAAATCATTGAATATATTAATGTGTCAGTTAGTTTGGTTTATTTGTAAATATATGGGCGGTATTCTGTTGTATTTTATAAATATTTGTTCTGCTATAGGCTTGTTTATTGTTATTTTGTTTACCTTTGCATCAGAGTGGCTTACAATAGCTTTGGCTAGGGATATCCCATAGGAGACCTTTGCAAATGCTCTCTGTAGGGGAATGTGTGCTTGGAGAGATAATTCGATATGGGTAGAGGGGCAGGAGATTTTGGTATAGATACACAAAAGAAATACTGTGCAATATGCTCCTAAGTGTAGATATCCTAAGTTGTGGCAAGACAACGATTGGGAATGCTTTCGATAACGTAAGGGAACAACCAAATATCAAAATTGAAAACTGATTTGGCTCAGGCTCAACTAAATACTCAACTGCCCTAATGTCTAATTTTAATAAAAATAAGCATGAAAAGAAAAATTTTACTTTATTTGTCTTTGCTAGGCTCATTATTGAGTTCAGTACCTGCACAAGCACAAGTGGGGGGAGCCATTCGAGGCAAGTATCCTGCTCTAGCTCCAAGGGATGCCTCTAGATCTACAGAAGATCTTGGGCTTGATTTCGTTTGGGATGATGGGAGTAGTACTAAAAAAGGGGTAACCTTCTTCGGGTCTACATTCCAAGACAAGAGCACGATCCCTAGTATTGTGCGCTTTAGACCCAAGAAACCCACTTTCATTGAGCGACTACAGCCTGTTGTACCCAAGAATGACCTCAAGAGTGTTGTACTCCATTGCGGTACCTATACGGGCGAAAAGTATATCGGCTATATCGTGAATCTGTATACTGCACTTATCCTGCCTGCACGCTTCGTCGAGATAGACACCCATACAGGAGAGGTTAAAACACTGCGACACCTTGATTCCTCTACTCCAGAGTACCAAAACTGGCCAGTAGTGTATGAATTAACCTACGACCGAGCTAGAAAAGAGTGTTGGGGGATCGCTCGCAGTAAGCGCGACGATAAGAAGGCTTACTCGGCCATATATTCTGTCAATACTCAAGATGGCTCACTAAAGTTTGTCAAGGATCTAGAGTTTTATGTATGGGGGGCAGCTTGTGACTATGATGGCAATCTGAATGTCATAGTCGGGAAACCTAATGAAGCGGGAGAGTACATAGGTTCCGAAATCGTCAAATTGGATCCTAGCAAAGAGTTTGCTGTAATAGAGGGCAGTAGACATGAGATCAAAAGAGGCGGCCAACCAATAGCACCGAACTACACCCACACTGCAGATATTGACCATAGTACGGGGGATCTCTATTGGCTTGCTTCCGAAAACTCTGGCTATCAGTACATCCTCAAGGTAGCCCCTGAGACTGGAGAGTCTCACTCATTTGGTTCAGTTGGCTTCGGCGAGGTGGTTACGGGCTTGTACATCCCCTACGAAAAGGCAGACCATCGCAAAGCTCCCGCACGCGTACAGGATCTGAAGGCCTCCTACAAGCCAGGGGAAGAGACCAACGCGGTACTAACGTGGAAAAATCCGACAACTTCTTGGGATAGAACAGCCCTCTCTTCCATAACCAAGGTGCTGATAGCTCGTGACAGTAGGAGTAATGTTGTTGGCCAGATTAACAATGGGACATCGCTAGGAGCCTCTATGACATGGACTGACCGCGAAGCCACTTCTGGGATACACACCTACTATGTGATTGCCGAAAATAGTTTCGGTAGGGGTGTTCTAGATAGCATCCGCTGCTATACAAATCTCGATGTACCTGGCGTAGTACAGAATATCCAAGCTCGGAGGCTCGGTGAGGGTATTGAGCTTTCTTGGGAGGCTCCCAAGAGTGGAGCCCATGAAGGATTCATCAGATCTGATGAGGTTTCGTATACCATCGTACGTATGCCAGGCCAGAAAACCATCGCTACAGATATCAAGGCAACCAAGTTTGTAGACAAAGATCTAGGAGCAATACTTGCCTACTCCTATATCGTTATACCTAAGAATGCTGCTGGCAAGGGTATCCCCGCTCAGTCCAATAAGGTAGTAGCAGGTAAGGCATACTCCACTCCCTACTCAACCGAGTTTACGTCTCAAGATGATGCCGATAGCTGGTCTGCCTTGGACGCCAACCGAGATGGCAAATCATTTGTCTATGCCGGCGGAGGCTTCCCAGAGTTCGAGCGCATGTCGCTGGATCCTGTTGGCTTCGGCATACCATCAGACGACTGGCTCTTCTCCCCAGCTATTACTCTCAAGGCTGGTAGCACCTATCAGATTACAGTAAGGACACAGCTAGAGATTGCCAATACGCTCCACAGCTTCTCTATCAACATCGGCGAAGAAGCCAACCCCAGCAAACAGACTCAACTCTTCAAGAACGAGTTCTATACAGCAAAACTCCCACAGGAGGAGCAAACGCATGTAATGACCACGAGAATAGAGAAGGACGGGACCTACAACATAGGCATCCATTGTGTGAGTATTGGTGGTGCCGACGTAAGGGATATGTTTTGCGTACAAGCCGTGTCGATCAGAGAGCTGCATAAGAAAGACCTATCGGTAAAGGATTTTGAGATCTCTGAGCTAATCAACGAGGATGAAAATAAGGTAGTAGTCAAGGTATTCAACGAGGGGCAGGAGGCTCAGAGCAACTACACCGTTAAGCTACTTGAGCCAAGCGGAGCGAAGTTTAGCGTTGTCGCCGAGACATCTTCTGTACCAACTGTTAATCCTGGGGAAAGCGCCGATTGCATTGTGAAGTACACGCCGAAGGGTAAGGAAGGTAAGATGATGATTGCCGCAGAGGTTACCCTCGCTGGTGATGGAGATACGACCAACGACCGCTCCAGAGCATTCGAAGTCACAGTACTCAAGGCTGGAACGGCTCCATGGAGCAACCTTATCACGGGCGAACCGCTCTCTCGCGAAACGACTCTCCCTATGAGCTTCTCTAGAAAATATTCTGTGGGGCAGACCACCTATCCTGCAGATGAACTAGGTTTCGACGACGATGCCACGATTTCTCGCCTAGCATACGAGTATATCGAGGGTATCGGGTCCTCTACAGAAGTGAATGTCAAGATTTACCTAGGCAATGTTGACGATGAGGAGCTTACAGGCAAAACTCCAGCAGAGGCTTGTGTCAATCCCGAGGAAATGACTCTAGTGTACGAGGGTAAGGTCGCCATTAAAGATGGTGCCCATCGTATGGAATTCAACTTCCACAAACTATTTGAGTACAAGAAAGGCAAGCACCTCTGCATACAGATATGGAAAGACGGTCAGCTGCCTAATGGCAATGTATTCCCTGCCCAGTTTGCAACCTTCGGCAAGGGAAGTGGCATCCTACGCTCCATGAGGTATATGTCTAATAGTGGCGAACTAAACGTTACGAACCCATCGCCCAAGGCGACACTACTGCTAGACTGGGTACCTCAGGTTCACTTGGCTGTTAAACTCAAAGGCAGTTCTGATAACATACAGGAGGTTGTGGTTGGAGCCAACATGACCTACAATGCAATTACTAAAAAGCTTGAGCTCGGAGGCTTCAGTGCCAAGGCCGTACGTGTCTATGATTTGTCTGGGCGCCTAGTAGACCAGAGAAATGTGACCACCAGTAGCCGTGAAGTCGCTCTAGACTTGCCCAATAACACCTGCTATGTAGTGGTAGCCCAAGGTGTAGACGGTTCTATCGCTCGAGCCAAGATTTACGTTAATCAATAAGGGTTCTACTTGCTCTAGCGGTGTGCTGGAATTCGCAAGCTCCTGTGTTGCTTGCATTAGAAGTATTCTAAAAGTATCTAAAAGGGGGCTGTGGACAAAATCGAGTTTTTCCACAGCTCCGTTTATCCATAAAACTTATGAAGAATAAACTTTTACTACTATCGGCCCTCGTAGCCTTATGTTCGAACCTAGGGTTTGCTCAAGATTTGGGAGAATTCTTTTTCTCTAAGTCCGAAGCGAAGCATCAGATAAGTCAACTGCGTGCAGAGGAAAGCCAACCACACGCAGAAAATGGAAAACTGCGAATCGGTTATGCTACCGACAGGGTCGATAGATCCTTGATACGACAAATCGAAGGGGAGCCTCTCGAATATGGGGCAGCCGTAATGCTCAAGGCTAATGTCTTGAACAAGTATGTAGGCAACAAGCTTACCGATATTGCATTTTACTACCATGAGAGTCGGAGTGAGCTAGCATCTATAATGGTTTTTGTGACCAAGAACTTGGATGCCAATTTCAATGGCTACTTGCATACTCAGACTATCCCACATAAGAGTATAAAAGCAAATGCTTGGAATACGGTACGCCTAGACAAAGACCTCGAGATAGAGAAGGATACCCCTCTGTACATCGGTGTAGTTATGACCTATAGCAATGCCATCATGCCTGCACTCAAGTGTTGCTACGAAAAAGGATTCCGCGAAGAAGGTGGTAACTTCTACCTCGACAAGCAGAAATGGATTCCGCTAGAGCGTCTCACGCCTATTGATTACAACTTTGCCGTTTACGCTTATGCCGAGGGCGACAACGCTCCTGCCCACGATGTGGGGATTAGGCGTCTCTCTAGTGCCGATTTCGTAGCAGCTAAGTCATCGACAAATGCAACCTTCTTGCTGCGCAACTACTCTAGGGAGCACGCAAAGAATGTAGTGATTTCGGCCAAATCCGATGGCAAAGAGTTTCAGCGGATCACAATTGATACAATCGATATAGCAACGGGGCTAGAGCGGCGCATCACGATGGGCGGTGTCAAATTCCCCACCGAGGGCAACCACGAGCTAGAACTCAGTGTAATCTCTGTCAATGGTGGTGATGATACAAAGAAACTAGATAATACGGTGTCGAAGCCCATCTTCGCCGTCAGAGAGGGGGGGCAGATGTTATCCAAGAAGATACTGTTTGAGCAGTTCACAGCAGAGTCTCACCACGCGATGCCCATTGCAGACTCTCTCTATGCCGTATCCATCAACAAGGGTAAGGATGCTATTTGGATTAAGCATCATATCTATGACGATGCCTACTCTCTTCCTTACGTCAAAGAGTACGAGATGTTCTTCGAGGATAGAAAGACATTCCTCCCAGCTATCGCAGTCAATAGAGACATCTACCCATCATTCCGAGGAGAGAGAGGACCAGCTTACTTCATCAACGGAGAGTCCTTCACCGACTTGATGATTGATTACGGATTGGCTTTCCCTGCCTTCGTTTCTGTCAAGGGTAAGGTACAGCTCAACGAACAGACAGCAGATCTCAAGGTCATGATAGAAGGTAAATCCGAGGCCAAGGAGCTGCCTTTCGCCCAAGCGGCTTACCTAACTGTATATCTTGTGGAGGACGGCATCAGGTCTACAACGCAGACAGGACGCAAGGAATACATCCAGGATGGTGTGGTACGTGCCGTATTGAGCGATACTTGGGGTGATGAAATTGACCTAAGCGGATATAGCTACCGCAAGGAATACATCACCAAGATCGACAAGACTTGGAAAAAGGAAAATTTGCGCATTGTAGCATTTGTCGCTGACTATGGGGGTGAATACGACAAGCTGAGAGTACACAATACAGAGGAGTTTAAGGTAATGACCTCTGATAGCAACGAGGGCGTTTTAGACAAGGCTGTCGCCAAGGTTTGGTACACCAACGGTGCTATACAGATATCCGAGGGCTTCGACGTAGTGGCTGTCTATGACCTCGCAGGACGACGTATTCCCAACCATACCAACCTAGCCCCAGGACAGTATATTGTACAGCTCTCTGGTGAATCTTCGCTGACAGCTCATAAGCTACTTGTAAAATAAGCGTAAGCAAACACCTCTTGAGAGCCAACCATGCCTCTCGGGGTGTTTGTGTTTATCCATCATCCTAAAGCATTGACTCATGAAGACAAGTTTTTTACGACGAGCTAGCAAGACTTTACTCTGTGTGGCACTCCTATTGCTTGGGCAGACCACAGTGAGCTCTGCTCCAGCAGACAGAGTGATACGCCTCTTTACCCAACCCGATGGGACTACAGTGACCATTGTCTTACAGGGAGACGAGCACTTCAACTTCTACACG
Organism: Porphyromonadaceae bacterium; assembly: GCA_030528445.1. Lineage (GTDB taxonomy): Bacteria > Bacteroidota > Bacteroidia > Bacteroidales > Porphyromonadaceae > Porphyromonas. The sequence goes on from JAUMYV010000031.1 coordinate 20,565, forward strand.
ACGACGGATGGTTTTATGCTCTTTGAGGATACGGATGGCTACATGAGGTATGCCAATGTCTCCGCCGATCATAGAATCTTCTCCTCGGGCATCGTCGCTCGAGACCCAGAGGCACGTACCGAGGCTGAACTCGACTTCTTAAAATCTCTCTCCATAGATGACTTCAGAGCTACAGTCTATCGAAAACGTGAAGCAAGCCCTCTACGTGAGAACCCCTCTAGGGGCAGATTTCCCTCCAAGGGTAGCCCAAAAGGATTGATTCTTTTGGTGCAGTACCTAGACGAAAAGTTTTCGTTCAAAGATATTCAGAAAAGAATCACTGCACAGATGAATGAGAAGGGGTACAATAAGGGTAAAGCTACAGGTAGTGCCTACGACTACTTCTACGATCAGTCTCATGGTCAATTTACCCCCTCTTTCGATGTCTACGAGCCTATCACTCTATCGCGCCCTATGGTCTACTATGGACAGAGGAGTCTCACAGGGCACGATGCCAAAGCCGTAGAGATGGTTGTTGAGGCTTGTGAGCTATTCTCCCAAAGAACTGATGTGGACTTCTCTCAATATGACAACGATAACGATGGCTTCATCGACCTTGTCTTCATTATCTATGCTGGCTACAACGAAGCGCAGGGAGGGCCTAGCTCGGCTATTTGGGCACACGCATGGACTCTGATGGAGGCGGGGCATAAGGGCGTAAAGCTCGGAGATAAGAAAGTCGATCGCTATGCTTGTACTTCAGAGCTAAGAAGCTCTGTCGGCACTATGCTAGACGGTATCGGAACATTCTGCCATGAGTTTACGCACTGCTTTGGCCTCCCCGACTTCTATGATACTGGTGCTGTATTTAGAGGCAACTATGGAGTAGGGAGGTGGAGCCTAATGGATCGTGGTTCTTACAATAATAACTCTCATACTCCTGCTGGATACACCTCATACGAACGTGTGTTTGTTGGGTGGCTTGAACCTACTCAGCTCACGAATCCCGTGCTTGTAACTCTAGAGCCCATCAATACGCACAATCAGGCCTGTATCATCTACTCGGATAAGAACCCCAACGAGTACTTCTTGATTGAGAATAGACAGAAGATTGGTTGGGATGCCTACCTGCCAGGTAATGGACTAATGATTACGCACGTAGACTACTCCAAGGCTCTATGGGATGTGAATGCTGTGAATAGATTGGGAACGGCCTCCCATCCGCACCTGCAGATCGTAGCGGCAGACAACGACCCGTCATATTCGTCGGAAGAAGGTGATCTCTTTCCTGGGACACTCAATAAGATAGAGTTTACCGACACCTCCATCCCTGCAGCATCGCTGTATAGTGGAGGTTTCTTAGGCAAGCCTATTACAGGCATCGTGGAGCAAGATCAAAAGGTTACTTTTAGCTTCATGGGTGGGAAGGTCGGTCTTGATGGGGTAAACGACAGCTCTACATCTATATCTCTAAGTAAGGGGGTGCTCCATCTGACTATGCCAGGAGGTCAGATGGTCAAGATCTATAATATGGAGGGGCAAGAGATTCTCAATTTCGTCTCTGTGAATGGTAAGAATAGTCAACCTCTACCTATGGGGGCTTATGTGGTACGTGTAGAGAATAAGACCTATAAAGTCATCGTGCCCTAGTTTTTTAGTTCATCCGACATTATCCATAATAGTACCAGCCTTGGCATTGACCACGAGGTTCTGCAAACGTCTGCGTGCAAGGTCGTAGGCATAGAATGTCTCCGCTCCATGGTTGTACTTCGGGTAAGTACGCTGCTCGAACTTGTCGTAGCCAATCTTCCTTACATAGTCGTAGCCGAAGCCCTTATAGCCGCTCACTCTATCTACCTGTCCGCCGAGGTTATAGTAATAGGTTACTTTCTCCTTGTCGGGATAGATCATTTCCAGCAGGCGGTTGTGGTTGTCGTACTTCCACTCTGTGATGTAGGTTGCCACTGCCTGATTTACTAAATTTTCAGAGTTTTGGTTAAACTCATCTACAGAACATTTTCAACTTTATATCCGAAGTTTCCGTCGTAAAATCCAATTTTA
>JAUMYV010000031.1:22614-23027 GCA_030528445.1 Porphyromonadaceae bacterium
ATGCTTACATTATAATCTTTTTTGCATTTTATCTTTTGGTATTTCAAACTTTAAGTGACTCAATACAGAGCAAACATAAGTGTATATATCGCCAACACTACTAGTTCTAAATAAGTGAACTCGATTTATGTGTCCTCTATGATCTATATTCATTGTGATAATCAATCTTAAAACTGAATTATCTACAATATTTCTTGGCATCTCATCTTCTAGAATAACACTCATCAAAGAATCTATTACAAATTCTCTTCCATCTTGAGTTCTAGATTCTCTTTATCGTTCTACCTTAGGTTTACACCTTTACATCTCTTGGACTAAGGGGTAAATTCAGTTGATACAAGCAAAGTTAGCTTTTTATATATACATCTTCCTATACCGCTCTAGGTAATTATCTGTATGGGGAGGATGATACA
>JAUMYV010000032.1 GCA_030528445.1 Porphyromonadaceae bacterium
CCTATGGGATGCGACTTCAATGAGGCACTTATGCCTACGAGATCCAACAGCGTTTCAATTCACGCATCCCTATGGGATGCGACCTGGTATTTTTCGGCTAAGGAGTATGTCGGAGGCGTTTCAATTCACGCATCCCTATGGGATGCGACCCACAGGTCTTCATGTTCGACCTGATGGCCTATATGTTTCAATTCACGCATCCCTATGGGATGCGACGATGCCATCTAGGTCATCGTTGAAGCGCACAGAGGTTTCAATTCACGCATCCCTATGGGATGCGACTTGGAATAAAAAGCCGTGGAGATATGGGTCGACTAGTTTCAATTCACGCATCCCTATGGGATGCGACGCCAGCCATGCTCTCCCGCGGAGAGCATGCCGATGTTTCAATTCACGCATCCCTATGGGATGCGACGGAGCTCTCCTCGGGGCGCATACTGATAAGGCCAGTTTCAATTCACGCATCCCTATGGGATGCGACATGCCCGCAGTCGCTGTTGACGTACGGAGGATCAACGGTTTCAATTCACGCATCCCTATGGGATGCGACAGCTGGATATGCTCGCGTGCAGTAGCGTAATAGGAGTTTCAATTCACGCATCCCTATGGGATGCGACATATGCCTTACCCTGCCGACGGTATGGACGCCCTCGTTTCAATTCACGCATCCCTATGGGATGCGACACCAAGCCGCCGACTGGCAAGGGTTCGAGACCAAGTTTCAATTCACGCATCCCTATGGGATGCGACCGCAAGCTAACCCTGCCCGTCGATGACCCATTTTGGTTTCAATTCACGCATCCCTATGGGATGCGACAGTATAGGCACAAAGATATAGTATTTATGCGGTTTGCAGGCCTATAAAATGCGAATAATCAAATACGTCAAAGAGCGAATGATGAGAAGATAATCTGAAAAGTATCTAAGAGCTTGATTCAGAGCTTCTGCGAATTGCCTAGCGTTTTACTGTGCACTTTGGGTTCGCAGAACCTCTAATCCCCCAATGAGGGATATTCTAGATGATCAGATCACCCTCAACTTCGTAGGAAGTTATTTTACCGAAAGTAGATATTTGCCGTTGGTAATTCTTACCCAGCTGATAGATACGCAGACTGTCTAGTTCATCATCAATGATTGAGAGGAGCTGATGCTTCAGTGTGGCAAACTGCGCAGGGTCAACGAGGCATTCGAAAACAGAGTTTTGCACGCGCTGCCCGAAGTTCTGGCATACGCGAGCGACTTGCCGTAGCCGTTTCTCTCCATTAGGGCTAGAGGTGGAGACATCGTAGGTGATAAGCAGATACATAGGGTTACTGAATTAGAAAAACAGGATAGTCGTCTAGATCGCCTCTCAAGTGCCTGGCGAGTAGTTGTGCTTGAATGTATGGGAGTAAGCCTAGAGGCATGCGCTCCTTCAAAAAAGGATGAGTGATTTCGTCCTTTTTGCGTTTCTGCCACAGAGATAATAGCGCTTTTCGAGCTTCCTCTTTCAGGACAATGCCATTTTCTCCTTGAGGAAGAAAATCCTTGGCTGTTATTTGCTTTTTGTTGATTACTGATAGCACAAACCGATCCACTAGATAGGCTCTCAACTCCTCCATGAGGTCAAGCGCTAGGCTGGGTCTTCCAGGACGATCTACATGAAGGAAGCCCACGAATGGGTCAAGACCGACAGTCTCTAGTGCTGCACGTACATCGTGAGCCAAGATTGTATAGAAAAAGGATAGCAAAGCATTGGTCATATCCTTGGGTGGACGTCGATGGCGTCCAGAGAAAGGGAAGTCAGCGTTAAGAGAGAGATGTCCGAAAACCGAAAAGTAAAGTTTAGCAGCATTTCCTTCAATGCCCATTACGGCCATGCGATCCGATACGTTTGCGAGTTTCTTCTGCTCTTCCTTGAGCTGCTGAATGACCTCTTTGATTTGAGCCTCAACCATAGCCTCTGGCTGATGATCTCGACAGAACCGAGAGAGAACCGCCCGTTGATTCATGATTTTACCTGCGATAAAAATGGAGGCAATGTGCGTAGAAGTAATTTCATCATCGGCAATCCTGTATTGAGTTCGCCTAAGTAGAACATTCCCTTTGATTCCTCCCTCCAGACTGCCAATGTATCTCCCCGTAGGAGAAAGAAAGGTTAGCTTCACCCCATTGTGTACACACAGGTACATGGCTCCGGGAGATGCTCCAACTCTAGAGAACGAAAGGACGCTCTCTAGGTTGTGGATGGGAATCCGCATTGCCTCTACATCGTCAATACGTACGACTAGATTTTCTCCATCTTTGGAGAGATAAGCGTTGGGAGATAATATGTACAGCGTGTTGAGCAGGCGTTTCATAGAGTGAATAGTTTATTCGATAGTAGATAGCTAGATGCCGAGCCAAATTGATTTGCCTTGGGCATGCACTGCTCTAGAAGCGAGCACGATCGGCAGCGAGATGAGTAGACCGAAGGGATGGGTGCTTTACTCTTGAAGGCTTGATGCATCGCCTCGGCCGTTTCGATAAGTTCGTCCCGAAGCTCAGGGGTAAAAGTTACTTCCTCTCTGTGCTTGGTCTCTCCGTAGAAGATATAGCCTTTGGGGATATTGATGCCGTAGGATTCTTCGAGACAGAGGGCTTGTCCACATAGTTGTAGTTTATCCGCATTGTGTCGCTTGGGGCGTCCCCGCTTGTACTCAATCGGGATAGCCTCCCATCGTCCTGGATATTTGGGATGTATGAACGCAGGTTCCATATCTGTAGATGAGGGGTGTAGCTCTATGGCATCTGAGAATCCACATAGCCCTAGCCCGTATGATGCCAAAGGTACAGAGCGGAGCGTAACGACATTGCCACGTCGCTCGCTCTGCTCTGGTTGATGGACACGCTCGTGGAGCAAGCTACCCTCTACGGTGAGGTGATTATCCTCCCAAATTTGCTCGACAGTCATAAGGTACCATTGCCTCGGACAGAAGCAGTAGTGCTGAATATCTGAGAGCCAAAGCATCTCGTCCTCTGTGTATAGCTTGCTCATCGGATGTTGGGTTTATAGCAGTTCTATAATCTCAACACCCTTGGGGAGCTGAGCCTTGTCAATCGTGATGCTGTAGTCGTTGAAGCTACGAGGGGCAGACTCGGGGTTACGCTTCTCGACCTTCACGAGATCGAATAGCTTGTGTGCAGGTGCATTCCCGAGTTTGCTGTCGTGTTTGAAGACGATTAGCTTGCGTGCAGACATCAGGCCACGAGCGGCCGAGCGGTCAATGTCGAACATGTTCTGTAGGGCTTGCCAGAAGAGCTCTAGGTCTCTCTCGGAGAACTTGGTGTCCTGAGCTAGTGCTGCCGAGATAAAACCCTGCGTGCGGTAGAGCCCGTAGGGGATGGTCGCCTTGCGCCCCATCGTGCGGTTGTCGCCTTTCTGTGCTTGAGCTTCCTTCTCTGTCGCTACAGCCATACGAGTAATGGTGTGCTCAGAGGAGAAGATAGCATCTATTGAGCGAGAGAATGTAAGCTGAACTGCGCCTTTTACTTGGCCAGCATTCTTGCCCTTCTCCCCTGTAGACATCACAGCCCCGAAGGTGCGTACATCATAGTAGTACTGGCACATACGATTTCTTGCAGCCTCGACGCTTGTGCCTCCAGCAGCATCGTATTCGTCAGCGATGGTCTGGTTGAGGATGGCCTTCTCGCGAATGAAGATCTTGTAGTATGGACGAAGGGCTTCGTCAAACTCCTCGCGTGCTAGCTCCACATAGTTGCGCACTTTGCGCTTGAGGCAAACGTCTGTTACAAGCCCTTGGCTCGTCTCGTAGTCTACACGAGGTAGGTTGCCCGCATCTGGGTCTCCATTGGGGTTGCCATCTTGTACGTCGAAGAAGAATAGAAAGTCGTAGCGGTTGCTGATGATTGGTGATTTCATAATAATACTTGTTTATTTTGATGAGTGTTAATTGTTTGCCATGTGTTTAGGGCAATCATATCGGAGTTTTTGTCCGACTAGCTGTATTCTATGCGATTGCCCTGCTTACGTGCTTATTCACTGTCTGTCTGTTCGCTGTCCTCCGATTTGAGTCGAGCTGTTCTTTGATGATAGTAGCCTGCAGAGAAGATGCTCTGCTGATCTAGGTTGAAGTACTTGCTAAACTCGGGTTTATTGCCAGGTAGGAGCTCAAAGATTTGTTCTAGTTCTCGTCTGAATAAGACGGCAAGACCAGGCTTCTCTTTCTTAATCTTGGACAAGTGATGATTGGAGATCTGGATCAGTCGTCCGAAGATAATCCCCGGCGTACAACAAGCAGCGCGATAGTAATTATCGGTGATGCTTGTATTGGCGCCGTTGATAGCAGTTCGCTGAATGTTCTCTAGCACGGCGAAGAGTCTACCAGCTAGATATGCCTGATCGGCATTGGATCTGTCTAGTGCCATAGGAATACGTTCTTGTTTATAGGTTCTATTGATATATGCTTTGAGGATGGCAGCCCTCGTCTCGGATACTGGGCTGGTGGAGGTGTGGTCGTGTAGGATGCGTTCCATACAGGCCTGTTGCAGTGCTTTGGGGTAGGGTAGCCCTTTGACGATACTCTCGACAATGCCTTGTATCATCAAGGCAGACCACTTGTCTGATTTGATAGACGACGAGACTGCCGACATGATGTGGAATAGGGAGCGTAGTGGGGGATTGTCGGGGTCTACTACGCCTCCGAAGCGAACGATATTCATATCGTCTAGATGCTGTAGCGTGTTGCTGACGATCTGGCTGACTGTACCCTCCATCCATAGCTTCACGCTGATGCGCTTAGCATTGGGAGCAAGTCCCAGTATGTAGAACCGCTCTCGATCCGTACGGTCTATGTGCCGCCCCTTGTCGCCTCGGATGCTTTTGAGGGCGGCAAGTACTTTGCGGCTCTCCTCTTCGGGGTTGGCTCCCTGTGTCGATTTCTTGCTGCTCTTGCTTCGGCGTTTTTTTGTGGGGGCAGTGTCCTCTCTCTCCGCCTCGGCCTCGTCTAGGTCAGCTTTGTCTATGATGAGGCTTGTGAAGGTCGCTTTCTTGTAGTTGTCGAGGAGCTCGTCGCTCTGGAGTGTGCTCCAGAATACGAAGGTTGTCTCTCCTATGCGATAGTTCGTGTCCTTGCCGAAGGCCAGTAGACTATTGAGTGCTGTGGTGATCGCATCTGATGCCCCAATGGAGATGGGGGCGTTGTAACCCTGTTCCTTGCCGTATGAGTCGTAGCCCGATCCCTTCTGGAAGCTGATGAGGTTCGCTCCTGGCTGTGCTCCGAATAGCGAAATCCCACCATGTAGACGCGCAATGGGCTGCCTAAGACCGGTGACAAGACAACGACCTAGGTCTTGCTCGCTATCATTCGAGCCACTGTCTTTGACGTACGACGTAATGTCTGGGTGCGAGGCGATAAGGCGATGCGGGTTCGTCTCGGTACTAAGTCGGAAGCTGATATTGGCACCGACTTTCTTGCGAATAGCATCTAGGTACTCTTCTGTGAGGGTGAGGTGCTGCTCTCGGTCGTAGAAGCGCTGTACTGCTCGGAACTCTTGGTTGTTGGGATAGGCCTCTATGAGAGCCTGTAGCTCTAGCTTGAACGCATCGTGCTGTTTGGGCGCTAGGGCAGCTTTGTTGGGCTCCTCTGCCGTGGGCATACCGAGTACGTAGCCCGAGTGATCCCAGAGGATCTGAGCCACTTCGTAACTCTTCGAGCCACTCCTCCCCTTCGTAGCTGCTACTAGATACTTGCGCCCGAGTTTATTCTCGTCTTTGTCTCTCGTGTCAATGAAATCGACGAGATCTCCCTCTGGACTAATTACGAGGATGAACGGGATGTTTTTGTACTCCATGCCGAAGGGAGCAATAGCCCCTCTAGCCTGCATGGCCTCGTAGTACTGATGTAGTGCTTGTAGTATCATCTGAGTATAGCCTCGCTGTTTTTATCTGGTACAATAATCACTCCGTGCTCCATCTGAGCATGGAAGAATAGAGGTGGTGGGCAAGAAGGATTGGTCTCGAAGTCCATGTCGTAGAGCATGATGCCTAGATCACGACTCTCGGCTATGCCTATACCTTCGGGAGCATCGGGGATGAGCTCAAAAGAACAGGAGAACTCGCGACACCCAAGGTAGGGTTGAGTGAAGCATTGCCCCGTACTTGCCCGGCGCTCGAAGATTTCTTGATACTTGCGAGGCGTTTCCGCCTCTGGATGTTCGTGCTCGCGTTGCTCGGCAGGACGTTGCTCTAGGGGGATGAACTCCATCTCTGCGAAGATGCGGTAGGCTACATCTTGTAGGATGTAGGCTGTGCGTTGCTGTCGAGCCTCCTCGATGAAGACATGCTTAGACTTGAGGCTCATCGTTTTGCCTACTTCATTGCGCCGAATGGAGCATCGCTTGATTGGGTTGAGGATCTCGATGCGCTTGATGTGCCACTGGATGGCAGGCTTCCAGAAGATGGCTTGGAAGATGTTGCGTGCAGCCGAAGGGGTAATGACATCGTAGCTTACCCGCTCTACTTTGAGCTCGGGTCGGGTGAAGCAGGCGTAGTCGCCACGTATCTCCAGACAATAGGTTTTTCTGTCCATTGCGATGGTATTTTATATTTTGAGTTTTGTTTCTAGTCTTTATGCCATAAGATCTTTGTCCAAAAATGGGTTAGTCATCGTCACTCCTAGAGCCTCGTCGTATGCATCGGTGGCTAGCAGGAAGATGGACTGCTGGGTGTGTGCACCGAGGTTGAGTCGCTCTATACACCCCATCTTATGTAGCTCTTCCAGATGATTACGAGTAATGCTGACCTTGTATCTCTGTAGTTTGCGTATAAGTTTGCGGTCGATCGCATACTTGTGCGTTCGGATTTGATCGATGATAGGCCGGCTCTCTTTGTACTGCACGAATATATCGATTTTATTCTGTTCGTCAATCATGACGAACGAATTGCTAGCCTCCTCAAATCTAAATAGCCAACCCTCCATGTCCTTTTCATGCCAGAGCATATCCTCTATGTTGTATTTGTCGAACTGCCCATCCGTGTTGTAATATATATCGTAGTACTGCTCTATCGTTTCGGGAGCATTGAGGTCTATCTGTTTGCTCGACTGGCAGAGAAGTTGCCGAAAGGCTTGCTGGGCGATACTGATATTCCCGGTAGCCTTGGAGCCGTCTTTAAGCTCGAAGCTTATTACTCTGCCTCCTTCTGTGAGTTTACCCTCTCGGTTGCATCTACCACCAGCCTGAATGAGGGAGTCTAGACCTGCGAAGGCTCGATAGACTACTGGGAGGTCTATGTCTACACCCGCTTCGATGATCTGTGTGCTGATGATGAGCATTGGCTCTCCGCGCTTGAGACGGCTCTTGACCTCTGCGATGAGCTCCTGGATATGTGCCGAACACATCATGCGAGATAGGTGTATGAGCCCATTCGTAGAACCTCTTAGCTCGGCTATTGCTCGGTATAGTCGAGCGGCATCGGCTCTAGAGTTCACGATACACAGAGCGGAGGTAAGTCCCGATAGTTCTCGAGCGAGAGCCTCTGTGTCGTAGCAGGTAGGTGTGGCCTGATAGGTTACTCGTGAGAAGGGCGCAAAGTCCTCTGAATGGTAAGGTACCACAGGCTCGATGTTGCAACGAAGGGCATAGAAATTAATATCTGGAGCGTAGGCATTCTCGATGACTTTGTCGAAAGAAGGTAGCGTTGCCGAGCAGAATAAAGTCTGTGTGCCTAGGCAGAAGTGCAGGCTCTCCAGTGTGCGGAGCATGGGGTTAAGCAGATGGTTGGGGAACATTTGTACTTCGTCAAAGACGAGTACGGCATTGGCGATGTTGTGCACCTTACGGCACTTGGAGGGCTTATGCGCGAAGAGCGACTCGAAGAACTGGATATTGGTTGTAACGATAATTGGTGCATCCCAATTCTCGGACAGTAGCTTGGCTCTATCGAGCCTCTCCTGCTCTCTGGGGTTCTCGCTCTCAATATCTATATCGGAGTGGTGCTCGAGGACGTTCTCTGCCCCAAATACGTCTCGGAAGATTTGCGCCGTTTGCGTGATGATAGAGGTGTAGGGTATGGCATAGATGATGCGACTGGCCTTGTGCCGAATGGCTGTCTCTAGAGCCCAAGCCATAGAGGATAGAGTCTTGCCCCCACCTGTGGGGAGGAAGAGACTGTAGAAACCTTTGTCGCACGCCTCTCCGTGTCTACGGCAAGTCTCAAGGAATGAGCGACGCCTCTCGTTGATTGTGCTGTCGCAGACGAATGCATCCGTATGAGCCTTTAGCCTACGGCGTAGCTCTTCTAGAGATGCGTACTGTTCATTCGCTTGAGCTCTCATTTGCCCTTGAGCTTGGTTCATGAAAGCCTCTGTGTCGAGAAAGTCGGCATCCACGAGGGATGAGAAGATGCTGCGGACGCAGAGCTGTCGATCCTCGGCCTCTATCTTCTTGAGTGTCCTCTCCACGGGGAGAGCATAGGCTCGGATAGACTGGTCTATCTGATGCACTATGCCTCCTGCATGGTCTGTCGTGTCTTCCATTCTTAGGCGTGTGTCTTTCGATTCTAGAACCTCAACAAGGTTGAGGTAGTCTCTGAGCCCTCTGTGGTGACCATCAATGCAGTAGGCCAATAGTCGAGCCACGCGAGGAGCCTGCTCCCAAAGGCGTGTATAGCAGAGTAGAGCTCCTGCCGAGCTGTGTGGAGCTTTGGGTGCGTCTTTGTCTTCTAGAGCGACTGAGCGTATGTAGTGCTGGAAGGCAGGCTGCACCTTGCCAGCATCATGCCCCCAGCCGAGTAGATCACCTAGAGGGGCAAGCCTCGTGTCAATATCTTGGACGAACTGCCTACATAACTCAGCTACGCCTGTAGCGTGCTCCTGCAGGGACTGTATCTGCTTGTCGCTGGATACGTGTGCGATGCTCAGATTCTCGTTCATTGTTTGTCTTTCTTAATGATACTCTGCAAAGGTAATGATAAAGTTTCAATAACAAAAAATGATTGTGATAATAAATTTTGATGTGTCTGATATAATAGTGAGACGAAGGAGTTTCTCGATTTGTTGTACTTTCGTTGCTACCTTGTAGTTGCCAAGGGTGAGTTGAAACCAATATCAAAATAATGATTTGTGATTTGGCTTGGGAGGCTATGTCGGATAGATTCTGGCATAGCCTCCTCTTTTGTAAAGATACTGAAGAGGGTGCGAGATTTATATTTTAGCTCAGATTTCAGAATGTTGATGAGAGAAATGCTTTCAAGAGGGGCTAGAAACGGTAGACCCTGTATTTGGCCTCTAGGAGGCTCTAGATTGCGTCCGACTTCGTTTTGACACTAGCCTCCAGTCAGCTAAAAATAGGCGCCTAAAACACATGTTTTGTAAATCGAAGATAATCAGATGGATAAATTGGAGTTTAGGGCGATCAGATTGGATTAGAGCAAGAATTTCAGAATTTCTCTGCACTAATCTTTTCGGATGTGTGTACACATCGGGGCGGATTGTAGGACTAATCCGAAAAAATCTGTGAGAGTTTTTTCCGCGAAGTCGAAGCAATCGCCCCGAATGGCTCCCTCGGCTTGCTTAAATTGAGTCAAGTTTATTTGCATACTTTAACAAAAGGTGCGAAGAACACAATTTGCAGTCGGCGACCATTGTAGGCGTACGCCCTAGCTTTGTTACAAAAAGCTCTTGTTGGCATACGATGTATTTAGATAGATTTTGTGTAAATTTGTGCGAAGCAGATATATACGTTTAATCTAGCATCTGAGCCTCCAATCAACGTAATTGATACTTAGAGACTTTCGATGCCTATAATGCAGCGAGGATTTTCGATGACAGCAGAAGCATTGTTTAGCTCCGCAGATTTGGAGCAACTGAGCCAGCATGGCATTAGCCTAGAAGAGGCTACTAAGCAGGTGGAGGATATTCGTTCGGGTTTCCCTTTTCTTCATATTTTGGCATCAGCCTCACTTGAGCGAGGCATTATGCGTGTAGAGCGAGACGAAGAGGCTCGCTACATGCAGACTTGGGAGGACTACCTTCGTGATCCGAAAGCGAACGTGTGCAAGATGGTGCCAGCCTCCGGGGCAGCCTCACGTATGTTCAAGTCGCTCTATGCCTTCCTAGACTCCGACAAGGCCGAACCGAATACGCCAGACGTGCAGCGTTTCTTTGATCATCTATCTAGTTTTGCCTTCTACGATCGCCTAGGGGAGGTTTGTCTACGAAATTCGTGGAAGAGTATCCCTAAGCTACTTGGTCAGGGCGAATACAAAACGGTGGTGAGCAACTTGCTTCTAGAGAATGGGCTCAACTATGGTGCGATGCCCAAGGGGCTACTTCAGTTCCATGCTTACCCCAAGGGGAGCAGTACGGCGGCAGAGGAGCATCTCGTCGAGGGAGCGCTCTATGCTCGAGACGCCATGGGGCGTGTGCGCATACACTTCACAGTATCGCCAGAGCACCACACAGCATTCGAGAGTCATCTAGAGCGTGCCCGCCTCTACTACGAAGATAAATATGGGGTTACCTATCAGATTTCCTATAGCGAGCAGATGCCCTCTACCGATACACTAGCCCTAGATGCCGAGGGCAATCTCTTCCGCCGTGAGGATGGAGGACTACTCTTCCGCCCTGGTGGGCATGGCGCGCTTATCAACAATTTAGGTACTCTCGATGCAGATATTGTCTTTATCAAAAATATAGACAACGTGGTGCCCGACCACCTCAAGGGTGCGACGATTATGTACAAGAAGTTCCTCGGCGGTATTCTGATTCATTTGCGCCGACGCATTTTCGACTACCTCCGTGTGCTGGAGCGAGGCAAGGCTTCGCACAATACCCTTGTGGAGATTGCCGATTTTCTAGACAATACGCTCTGCATATCCGTGCCCGAGGAATATATGCACGATGACAAGGTGCTACAGGATTGGCTCTACGGCAAGCTCAATCGCCCTGTGCGCGTGTGTGGTATGGTACGCAATCAAGGGGAGCCAGGCGGAGGCCCCTTCATCATCAGAGAGGCCGACGGCTCGAGCTCGCTACAGATCCTAGAGAGCACGCAGATCAATATGGCAGACGAGCATCAGCGTACGATGCTGCAGTCTGGTGGATACTTCAATCCTGTAGATTTGGTTTGCTCTCTGCGCAACCATCATGGCGATCGCTACGACCTGCAGCGCTACATCAATCCCAAGACGGCATTTATTGCCAGTAAGAGCCAAGGAGGTCGTGAGCTGAAGGCTCTAGAGAGACCTGGTCTGTGGAATGGCGCGATGCACGATTGGAATACAGTCTTCGTCGAAGTGCCGATCGAAACCTTCAACCCCGTCAAGGAGGTTAATGACCTACTCCGCCCCGAGCATCAAAGCAAATAACAGCAATACAACATACAATATAGAATATATGAATACCATTCAGAATAGACTTGCCGCCCTAAGGGAGGTGATGAAGGCAGAGGGCATATCAGCCTACATCATCCCTTCGTCTGATGCACACTTGAGCGAATACACCCCTCTTAGGTGGACGGGGCGTAGCTGGATTAGTGGCTTTAGTGGCTCGGCAGGTACAATGCTCGTGACACTAGAGGGTGCTTATCTATGGACCGACTCGCGCTATTTCCTACAGGCTAGCCAAGAGCTAGAGGGCTCGTCTATAGAGCTTATGAAAATGGGTGTGCCTGGCACGCCATCTATCGAGGGTTTTCTTGCCCAGAGCCTATCGGCTGGTAGCGTAGTGGCTGCCGATGGCGCTTGCTTGAGTGAGGCTGAAGCCTCGGATAGCCGTGCTAAGCTCGAGGTCTATGGCATCGAGTATCGTCTGGATATTGATCTGCTGGAGCGTATCTGGCACGATCGCCCCGCAATCCCCAATAAGGAGCTATTCCTGCAGCCCGCAGAGTATAGTGGGCAGACAGCCGCCGATCGCATCGCTCTGGTGAACGAGCGTCTCAAAGCCAATGGCGCCAATGCTACGATCGTCACGATGCTCTGTGAGCTGGCTTGGGTCTTCAATATCCGTGGCTACGATGTGGAGTACAACCCCGTAGGTGTGGGCTTTGGCTATATCAGCGATCGAGAGGCCGTCCTATTCACTCTGCCCGAGAAGGTCAGCGCCAAGGTGCGTGCAGAGCTGGAGAAGAACGGTGTACGTATCGAGGACTATCACCAGATCTATCCATTCATCGCCTCGCTCGGCGACAAGACTCGTCTGTATGTAGACACCAAGCGCACCACGCACAGCCTCTATACAAGTATCCCTAAGCACTGCCGTATCATAGAGGGCGTATCTGTACTCACGGCCCTCAAGGCCGTCAAGACGCCTACGGAGCTAGCAGGGCTCAGGACTGCGATGATCCGCGACGGCGTCTCGCTTACGCGCTTCTATATTTGGCTAGAGGACTTGCTCAAGAGTGGTGGTAGCATCAGCGAATACGAACTTGGAGTCAAACTCAATGAGTTTAGAGCTAGAGGCGAGAAGTTCTATGGCGATAGCTTCGGGACAATCGCTGGTTATCTAGGTCATGGGGCAATCGTACACTACAAGGCCGAGCCCGAGACTTCATATACAATCAAGGGTGAGGGCGTCCTCCTACTTGATAGTGGTGGTCAGTACTTCGATGGTACCACTGATATTACCCGTACTTTGGCGCTCAGCAAGCCAAGCGAGCAGCTCCGCACTGACTATACGCTTGTGCTCAAGGGGCATATTGGTGTGGCTCTAGCACGTTTCCCCGAGGGAACGAGGGGTAGCCAGATTGATATCCTCGCCCGTAAGGCACTGTGGGATCGTGGTCTCAACTACGGGCATGGCACAGGGCATGGCGTGGGCTACTTCCTCAACGTACACGAGGGGCCACAGAATATCCGCACAGAGGTTAATCCCACACCACTAGAGATCGGGATGATCACAAGTAACGAACCGGGGCTGTATCGCTCGGGTGAGTATGGCATTCGCATCGAGAATCTGGTAGTCACTGAGCTCAAGGAGGAGACAGAGTTTGGGCGCTTCTTCGGCTTCGAGACCGTAACGCTCTGCTATATGGACAATCAGCTAGTGGATAAGTCTTTGCTGACAGATGTAGAGCTAGCGTGGTACAACGACTACCAAGAGCGCGTCTACCAGACCTTGCGTCCACACCTCACTGCAGATGAGGCTGCTTGGCTCAGAGAGAAGACTGCCAAAATCTAACTGGGGTCAAAATAGGTTATACATAGAGATAGGTTAAGTATCAATGGATAGAAGGGACTATATCAGCCTCGCCAAGATGGTCGCTAGGCACATACTGTGGAGCATTCCCATCATGTTCGTTACCATCTTGGTGATGAATTGGCTGTTCTTTGGCTACCAGCCTCTCGAGGATACAGAGGGGTGGCTCAGAGATAGTCTATTTATGGCCATTCGCTTCACGGTTTACCTGCTGCCTTGGGACATATATAGTAGCATGCGTAGGCTCAAGAAGGGCAAAGAAACGAGAAAACAACTGGAACAATACGATGGCTTATATACAGAGCGTTAAGGGTATTAGCCCCGTGATTGGGGAGAAGTGCTTCCTTGCTGTCAATGCGACGGTAGTAGGAGATGTCGTGATGGGCGACGGATGTAGTGTTTGGTTCAATACGGTATTGCGGGGGGATGTGAACTCAATCCGTATTGGCAACAACGTCAATATACAAGACGGATCGGTACTACATACCTTGTATCAGAAGTCTACCATCGAGATCGGTGACAACGTCTCGGTGGGGCACAACGTAACGCTACATGGCTGTAAGATTCGAGACTTGGCACTCATAGGTATGGGGTCGATCGTGATGGATGATGCCGTGGTAGGAGAGGGAGCCATCGTAGCTGCTGGTAGTGTGGTGCTTGCTAAGACGCAGGTAGGTCCATACGAGCTGTGGGCTGGTGTGCCTGCTAAGTTCGTCAAGAAGGTTGAACCAGAGCAGAGCCGCAATCTCAACGAGCGTATCGCCAATAACTATCAGATGTATGCCTCGTGGTTTGGTCCACAAGGGCAGGATATTACCACGGAGTTTGAGAAAAAGGATTGATATAGTTTAGGGCTATATAAACTAAAATCCTTAAATTTGTAGCGGTTTTGGTAGCGGTTCACTTTCGTTGAGCTCTCTGACCGAACTTCAAGAGATTAATAATTTTCATCAAATAAAAATCTAACAAAGACAATGATTAAAGTTGGTATCAATGGCTTTGGTCGTATCGGACGATTTGTTTTCCGTGCGGCTATGAAGCGCAACGACATCGAAATCGTAGGTATTAATGACCTTCAGGATGCAGCATACTTGGCTTATATGCTCAAGTACGACACGATGCATGGTCGTTTCGATGGTACTGTAGAGGTTAAGGATGGTCACCTTGTAGTAAACGGTAAGACAATCCGTGTAACTGCAGAGAAGAACCCTGCTGACCTTAAGTGGGGTGAAGTCGGTGCAGAGTACGTAGTAGAGTCTACTGGTCTTTTCCTAACGAAGGAGAAGGCTCAGGGTCATATCGATGCTGGTGCCAAGTATGTAGTGATGTCTGCTCCTAGCAAGGACGACACCCCTATGTTTGTGTGCGGTGTAAATACCGACAAGTATGTTAAGGGTACTCAGTTCGTATCTAACGCATCTTGCACAACTAACTGTCTTGCTCCTATCGCTAAGGTGCTCAACGATAAGTGGGGTATCAAGGACGGTCTGATGACGACTGTACACGCTACGACTGCTACTCAGAAGACTGTAGATGGTCCTAGCGCCAAGGACTGGCGTGGTGGCCGCGCTGCTGCTGGCAACATCATTCCTTCTTCTACTGGTGCTGCTAAGGCTGTAGGTAAGGTAATCCCCGAACTTAATGGTAAGCTAACTGGTATGGCTTTCCGCGTGCCAACTCTAGACGTATCTGTAGTTGACCTAACTGTGAACCTAGCTAAGCCAGCTACATACGCAGAGATCTGTGCTGCTATGAAGGAAGCTAGCGAAGGCGAACTCAAGGGTATCCTTGGCTATACTGAAGATGCAGTAGTATCTAGCGACTTTATCGGTGATGCTCGCACATCTGTATTCGATGCAGAGGCTGGTATCGCTCTAACCGATACTTTTGTGAAGGTTGTATCTTGGTACGACAACGAAATCGGTTACTCAAACAAGGTTCTCGACCTAGTAGCTCACATGGCTAAGGTAAACGCTTAGTCTCAGGCTAATACATCATTTGAGAGGAGTCCTCGGCGATTTGTCGCTCGGGGGCTCTTTTGTTTTTCTCGGATTGTCTGTTTCTTAGAGACCTCATATGCTCGCGCAGTGTCAATTCACTCAATCTCTTGGTAACATCTCCCGAATAAAGCATTGTGAGGTGGATAAAAATTGCTAATATTGTGGGTTAAAATCACGGACTATAAAACAAATCTCACCAATATAAGCAAATATGGACGCTTGCAACTATGATATTGTCGTACTTGGGGCAGGAGAGAGCGGTGTAGGTGCAGCACTTCTCTGTAAGAGTCGAGGTATCTCCGTTTTCGTTTCGGACTATGGACAGATTGCCGATAAGTACAGAAAAGAACTAGAAGAGCATAATATCCCCTATGAGCAGGGACAGCATACACGAGATATTATCCTGCAGGCGCGCGAGATCATCAAGTCTCCAGGGATTCCACATTCGGCACCTATTATCAAGGCGATACTCGAGGCAAATATCCCAGTTGTCTCGGAAATTGAGTTCGCAGGGAGATACATCAAGGGACGGACAATCGGGATTACGGGTAGCAATGGCAAGACTACGACCACCATGTGGCTGTACCATATCCTAGAGACTGCAGGATATAGTGTGGGTTTGGCGGGCAACGTGGGCTTTAGCCTAGCGCGCCAAGTGTGTAAAGACGAGCAGCCCGATTACTTCGTCATTGAGCTCAGTAGCTTCCAGCTAGATGATATGTACGACTTCCACGTGCATGTTGCCTTGTTGATGAATATCACTCCCGATCATCTAGACCGATACAATAACAGCATGGAGCAGTATGCTCTAGCTAAGATGCGCATTCTGCAAAATCAGACAGCTGACGACGCCTTTATCTATTGGGGGGAGGATGAATTTATAGCCCAATATGTAGCCGCCAATCAGCCTATGCCTATGCAGCTCTTGCCCTTCGTGACCTATGAGCAGGCAGGAGCATCAGCAGACAAGTCGGATGACCATCTGATGCGGATTCATTTCTCGGGCAAGAGCTTCGAGTATCCAATCTCGTCTCTAGCTCTACAGGGACCTCACAATCTGCAGAATGCTATGGCAGCCTCTTGTGCAGCACTATTCCTTGGCGTGCCCGAGGAGGCTCTGCGCACAGCTCTGCATGACTTCGTCAATGTACCTCATCGCCTGGAGAAGATTGCTGTAGTGGAGGGAGTGCGCTACATCAACGATTCCAAGGCTACGAATATCAACTCGACCTACTATGCCCTGCGCACGATGACGACACCCTATGTCCTTATCCTTGGGGGTACTGATAAGGGTAATAACTATGAAGAAATAGCAGATCTCGTGCTCTCTGGAGCTCGTGCGTTAGTTTTCTTGACGACTGACTCAAGCAAGCTACACCGTACGTTCGACGGTCGGATTAATCAGATTGCCGATGCTCACAGTATGGAAGAAGCTATTAGACTAAGCCATTCATTCGCTCACCAGGGAGATACAGTATTGCTTTCGCCAGCTTGTGCTAGCTTCGACCTATTCAATAATTATGAACATCGGGGGGATTGCTTCCGCGAACAAGTCTTAGCGCTTAAAAAGGAAATAGAATGCAAGTAGATCAGATAAGTAATGCTTCCTCTACTAGGGGGAGCGATTGGTCGAAGCGCCTCTTTGAGGGTAGCTGGCAGCTGTGGCTACTCTATGGCATCTTCTTAATTATTTCGTTCCTCTCGGTATTTAGTGCCCTGAGCTCGGAGATTTATAAGTCCTATAGTGCGGGAGGGGGGTATGCCCCGATTCTTAAGCATCTCATCTTTCTAGTAGCTGCTGGGTTACTTACTATCCTAACCTCTCAGCTACCCCCTCCGTGGTTTCGCAATAAGACGCTACTATATAGTGCCGTGGTCATCGGGATGATCGCTGCTCTTCCTATTCTCGGGAAGGAGATTAATGGGGCTGTTCGCTGGATTGATGTAGCAGGCTTTAGTCTGCAGCCCTCGGAGTTCTTCAAACTATGCCTCATTTTGTGGGGAGCTATTACCCATACACTAT
The DNA here is from genome assembly GCA_030528445.1 of Porphyromonadaceae bacterium. GTDB lineage: Bacteria > Bacteroidota > Bacteroidia > Bacteroidales > Porphyromonadaceae > Porphyromonas. The sequence continues at coordinate 17,202 of JAUMYV010000032.1, forward strand.
CCAACGATCGACTAGAGCGAGCAAATCTCTACTTCGGGATTTACTGGGGGATATCGGGCTTCTTCATCCTTATTTTTATGGCTGAGAACCTCTCAACGGGAGTCCTGTTTGGCGTATTCGTGGCGATTTATTCTATTATCCTTAGAGCTCCATGGCGTTTGCTACTCAAAGTGGGCATGCCTCTAGCTGTAGTGGGAGTGGCTTTCGTCGCTGTGCTATACTTTACGCCCGCACAGCAGCTTGGTAAGTTTCATGATAGAGCCATCACTTGGCAGAATCGCTTGCACAAAATTGCCAAGGACGATGATGAGGCGAAGTTTGTCCTCAACGATGCCGATAGGCAGAGCCAAATGGGGCAGATTGCTCTGGCGAATAGTCGTCTCTTGCCCCACGGGCCTGGTAGCAGTAAAGTGAGAGACAGCCTGCCGATGGCCTACTCGGACTTTATCTATGCAATCATCGTGGAGGAGTATGGGATATTTGGTCTTGTCCTTATCCCTCTTCTCTATGTCTTTTGGTTCTACTGGGCTGGTCGTATGGCTATGCAGGAGAAGAATAGGCATCGGCGAGCTTTATTACTGGGTATTGGATTGATGTTCCCTCTGCAGGCTTTGGTGAATATTGCTGTGGTTGCAGGGGTATTTATGACGGGGCAGACCCTGCCACTCATTAGTTATGGGGGGTCTTCCCTTATGGTGTGTAGCATCGCTATGGGTATGATGCTTAGTATCTCTCGTGTCCAGAACGAAGTGGCTTCACTCGAGAGTGAGGTGGCCTCACTTGAGGGAGGAGCATGTGCTTAGGGACAGAACTCTAAATAAACGATACTATGTCAATAGGAGCAATCAAGAGAGCAATCATCAGCGGAGGTGGTACGGGAGGGCATATCTTCCCTGCCTTGTCAATTGCCGACACTTTACTTAAGCGTTATCCCGATGTTGAGATTCTTTTCATTGGGGCAGATGGGCGTATGGAGATGAGTAGGGTTCCAGATGCTGGCTATCAAATCAAGGGGTTGCCCGTAGAGGGGCTCAGGCGCAAGCAAATCTGGAAAAACTTTGGCGTCCTAAAGAATTTCTTTGTCAGCCTAGTGATGGCACGAGATATTATTCGCCAGTTTAAGCCTGATGTTGTGGTTGGGGTAGGGGGGTACGCAAGTGCTCCGACTCTTAAGGCTGCGCAATCTCTAGGTGTGCCAACGCTCATACAGGAGCAAAATTCGTATGCAGGCCTCACGAATAAGTTCTTGTCAAGAAGAGCCGACTGCATCTGTGTGGCTTATCCCCAGATGGAGCGTTTCTTCCCAAAAGACAAGATTGTCCTCACGGGCAATCCCATTCGTCCGCAGATCGAGTTCCCGCAGCACTTTGACCGAGCGGAGGCACTTAGGTATTTTGGTTTACCAGAGGGAACTGAGCATATCGTTTTGGTCGTAGGTGGTAGTTTGGGCGCACTTACGATCAATGAGAGTATTGGGCTACAGCTCGAGCAGTGGCGAGCCGCTGGGATTACACTCATTTGGCAGACAGGAGTAAGTTATCAGGATAAAGCTCGGGAGCTAATAGCCAGCTACAAAGCTCCAATCTATACGAACGCTTTCATCGATCGTATGGATCTAGCCTATGGCCTTGCCAATGTAGTGATCTCAAGGGCTGGTGCAGGCTCTATCTCAGAGATTTGTTTGCTTGGTAAGCCAAGCGTATTGGTGCCTTCGCCCAATGTGGCAGAGGATCATCAGACGAAGAATGCTCTAGCTCTCTCTAATAGAGGTGCAGCAATCTTAATTGCCGATAGGGATGCACGCAGAGCGTTGACACCGCGCACCATTGAGCTAGTCAAGGACGAGGTCATGTGTGCCTCATTGCATAGAGAAGCCCTTAAGCTAGCACAGGGTAGAGCTGCAGAGAAGATTGTAGATGAGCTTGAGAAGCTCATTAGATAAACCTAAGCTGTTTAGTCTATTCCGACAGAATGTAACTTCGTCGCTTAATAAATTTCTCGGAAAATGAGTCTAGAGTATTGTGGATATGCAAAAAGGTTATATCTTTGCATCGTCAAACAGTAAGTGAGATGACGATTGGGCCTATAGCTCAGCTGGTTTAGAGCATCTGCCTTACAAGCAGAGGGTCATAGGTTCGAATCCTATTGGGCCCACCTAAAAGGGGCTGTGTCAAAATTTATTTTGACACAGCCCCTTTTAGGTGTTTCAGAATGCGCAAAATGCAAGGCGCTAAGACTGAGGCTGACGGGAGCATACTCTAGTATGTGACCGAAGCCGACGACGAAGTCCGTGCGGAGCAAATGTCGCAAGCAATACAGCAGTTTGTGCATTATGACACACCGCCCTTTTTGTTTTATAGTACCTCGACCATGATATATGCACGCTTCAAAAGATTAGAGCTTTTTGTGTAAGTTTGTAGGAGATTGCAAGTAATGGATGCGGTCGTGTGTAAGGCGGTCGCATCCAGCGAAACTCAAATAAAGAATTATGGATATACAAGCTAGATTCGATCACTTCAACTTTAATGTTTTTGACCTTGAGCGTTCGCTCAAGTTTTACGAAGAAGCTCTTGGCCTCAAGGAGCATCACCGCAAGGAAGCCAGTGATGGCTCTTTTATCCTTGTTTACCTATGCGATAGCCACGGACACTTCTTGCTTGAGCTGACGTGGCTACGAGATAGAGCGACCCCGTACAACCTCGGAGACTTGGAGTATCACCTCTGTATCCGCGTAGCGGAGGACTACGACAAAGTGCGCGCCTACCACCGAGAGCTGGGCTGCATTTGCTATGAAAATCACGATATGGGTCTCTACTTCATCTCCGACCCCGATGGCTACTGGATAGAAATCCTCCCAGAGAAGTATAAGTAAATGATGTCTGTTAAGTACTACAATGAAAGAAATAATCCGACGTCTAATCACTAAATTAATACCTACAGGTCTGTGGCTTGATTTGAGGCAGAGACCAATTATAGCTCGTCATGCTCGGATTGCAGAGCTGTGTAGAGCTGATATTGAGAAGCTCAGTAGAGGGGAGATCCCGCCTATCTCGCTCAATGCAAAGCATGACTTCGGAGGCAAAACGGTGATCTGGCAATACTGGGGGCAGGGTTGGAATGAATCGGAACTCCCAGAGGTGGTTCGTCTATGTGCGTGGTCGGTAGATCGATACAAAGGAGATTGTATTGTTGTTCGTTTATCGGATAGCAATCTGCATGAGTATATTGACTTACCTGACTATGTTATGAGCCTAAGAGCGTATAATATGGCTTTTTTTGCTGATATGCTCCGCTTGGCATTGCTTGCTACCTACGGAGGTGTTTGGCTAGATGCTACGGTGCTACTTACTGCTTATCTTCCAGAGAATTACCAAAAGATGGGGTTGTTTGTCTATCAAAGAAGTGATGGAGAGTTGGATAAAAACTTTTGGAGAGCCTCTTACTATGCTTACTATGGTTGGCACAAGGATTTTAGGGTACGTATGCTCAATAGTATCATATTTGCACAGCCTCAGAACCCTCTTATTGTCGCTCTGTACACTTTGCTTGATCATTATTGGCAACATCATGAGCAGGCTATGGATTACTTCTTTTTCCAGATTTATTTTAATGAACTTGTTAGTGGATCCTATGGCGCATATAATTGTCCTATAGTTAATGACTGCTCAGTGCACGTTGTACAGAATTTAATAACAGGGGGAAAGTATTGTCGCTTGACGATGCAAGATGCATTGGAGAGCATTCCATTACATAAACTTACTTATAAGGGTATTCTTCCCGAGAGGCTTCAAGAGCTCAAGCAGATACTCAATTATCAAGCATAATAACTTCATCACACTATGACATTCAAACAAGTGCTTTATTCCGCCTTGGCAGCTTCGACAATCGGAGCTTCGGCTACAGCGCAGGGCGAATTGACTTCGTCGAACTATTTGAAACTGACCCCCGAACGCCTGCTTGAGATGGCTCGTGTAGGCGACGCTTCTCTCTCTCCCGATGGCAAGAGCGTCGTTTATTCGGTTAGCTTCCCCAGTATTCAGGAGAACAAAAGTCAGACGGAACTATTCCGTGTAGGGCTTGATGGACAGGGACGTACTCAACTCACCAAGACGACGGCAGGAGAGTACAGCCCTCGCTGGATGAAGAGCGGACGTATCAGCTATCTTAGCACAGAGAGCGGAGATATGCAGCTCTGGAGTATGGCTGCCGATGGAAGCGATCGCCGTCAGCTTACCGATATAGAGGGCGGAATCAGTAGCTATATTATCTCTCCCGATGAGAGCCGAGTGCTCTACGTGAAGGAAATTAAGTTTGGTAAGTCTACGGCGGATCTTTATCCCGATTTGCCTAAAGCTACAGGGCGTGTGATCAATGACTTGATGTACAAACACTGGGACGAATGGGTAGAGACGATTCCGCATATTTTCTTCGCAGATTTAGGCAATGGCCCTATTACTTCGGGTAAGGATATTCTGGAGAATGAGCCCTACGAAGCACCAATGAAGCCTTTTAGCCCTATCGAAGATGTGGCATGGAGCCCCGACGGCAAGCGCATCGCATACGCCAGTCGTAAGAAGACGGGTGTCGCCTATAGCCTCTCCACCAATAGCGATATTTACATCTACGATACCGAGACGGGCAAAACTCAGAATATAACAGAGGGGATGATGGGCTACGATACGCATCCCGTATTCTCCCTAGATGGCAAGCAGATCAGCTGGACGAGTATGGAGCGCGATGGCTACGAGGCCGACCTCAAGCGTCTGTTTGTGATGGACCTGAGAACAGGACAGAAGACTTGGATAACCGAAGGCTTCGAGTGCGATGTCGAGCACACTCAGTGGGCTGCCGATAGCAAAAGCATCTTCTTCCAGAGCTGTGTTAAGGCCGAGACACACCTGCATCAAATCACCCTTAAGAACCGTAAGATTCGTCAGATCACCCAAGGGCAGTACAACTATACCTCCTTCCAAGTGGAGCAGGGTCAAATGCTAGCTGGTCGCCAAAGTATGCTAGAGCCTACTGACCTCTATCGGGTAAATATCAAGACGGGTGAAGCGACGGCGATTACTTGTGAAAACAAGGCAACGATGGAGCGACTCGCACCTATGACCGTAGAGAAACGATGGATGAAGACGACGGATGGTGGCGATATGCTGGTGTGGATCGTACTGCCTCCTGGATTTGACAAGAGCAAGAAGTACCCAGCTCTGCTTTATTGTCAGGGCGGGCCACAGAGCACAGTTAGCCAGTTCTTCTCATTCCGTTGGAACCTCCGACTAATGGCAGAGCAGGGTTACATAGTTATTGCCCCCAATCGCCATGGTGTACCTAGCTTCGGTAAGGCTTGGAACGAACAGATCAGTGGCGACTATCCTGGACAAAATATTCGCGACTACCTCACTGCAGTA
>JAUMYV010000033.1 GCA_030528445.1 Porphyromonadaceae bacterium
ATTTGACTGCACATCTATTTGCTAATCCATAATCACTTACAAAACAACAAAAAAATTTTATCAGACTTACCAAATTTGCTTGAAAACGTAGGGTGACTCCTGAAAGGCAGAAGAGAAAAGTGGGGGAAGAGAAGAGATCCAATATACAAAAAAAGCCTCTGAACAACGAAACAGAGTAGCAAAAACAGAGTGAATAGGGCTGACTGAGCAGATTTCCCATCCAAACAGAGGTAACAGGAATGTCAAGCCAATCGGTAAAAGACAGAGACGATCGAAAGCTCTCCCTTCGACCGTCTCTATTTTTACATACTTATATATAGTACCTCTACAACCTTAGATTGAGTAGAGGATACTGATAGACTCGTGATTGATGACGCGCTTAATCGCCTCTGCAAAAACATTGGCAACCGAGAGCACCTTAATCTTGCTGCAGGGCTTGCGCAAGGGGATTGAGTCCGTGAAAATCATTTCCGAAATGGCAGATGCCTCGATACGCTCAATAGCAGGATCGCTAAGCACTGCATGTGTAGCTAACGCACGAACACTACGAGCACCATTGGCCATCATCAAATCAGCAGCCTTAGTAATCGTACCAGCTGTATCGACAATATCATCAACAAGTAGCACATCCTTACCCTCGACATCTCCGATAATGCGCATCTCGGCCACTTCATTGGCTTTGGCACGATGCTTGTGGCAAATCACCATAGGCACACCAAGAAATTTGGCATAAGAGTTGGCACGTTTGGTACCTCCGACATCGGGAGTAGCCATCACCGTATTTTCTAGATCGCAAGTCGAGCGGAGATAATCTACAAACACAGTGGAACCATAGAGGTGATCCACTGGCACATCAAAGAAGCCCTGAATCTGATCTGCGTGTAGATCCATCGTGATAAGGCGAGATATACCTGCAGCACAAAGCATATCCGCAATCAGCTTAGCACCTATGGAAACACGAGGCTTATCCTTACGATCCTGGCGAGCCCAACCGAAATAAGGGATTACAGCCGCGATGTAGTGAGCTGATGCGCGCTTGGCAGCGTCAATCATGAGCAACAACTCCATCAGGTTGTCTGTCGTAGGATAAGTAGACTGTACAAGGAAGACATCCTTACCTCGGATGCTATCCTTATAATAAACGGAGAACTCTCCATCGGCGAAGTGCTCTACCTCCATATCACCGAGCTTACACCCAAGCCCTTCTGCGATTTGCTCTGCTAGGTGGAGCGAAGCCGACCCAGCAAAAATGGCGAAATTATTAGGATTTATATTCATTGATTTGTGAATGATTATCTTCTTCTCCTTACCTCCTACAAAGGTAGTGCTTTATCCTACAAGAATAAAAAAATTCAGGAGCATTTTTACCTCTTACTAGAGAGCTGTACTCCAAAAGAAATGAGCCCACAACAAGCCCTATCACCTATCACGATAGGGCTCCCCGTAAATCAAGTAAGCCAGGTATCTATTAGTTTTTATTACGCGTACTGTCAAGATTGTCGGAATCAAAACAATCACAGCGACAAGAGATCCTAGCAGTAGCTCCCAGCCCGAGACATACCCTGTGGCTGTAAGACTTGAAATAAATGGGGTGAACCAAGGAAGAGCAATAATGAAGAGATAATGCGTGAGATATATCGCTAGCGACTCTTGACCCAAATAGGCGAGAAGACGTGTAAGCTTTGAGTCTGCGCACCCCCCCCACTAACAAACTGATAAACAGCAAAATAAGAGAAAAACAATCCACTTAGAGTAAGAATAATACCATCAGCCCAGTCCATCCCTAGAGCAAACGCTGCGTAAGCAGATAGAACAAGGACAAAAAAGGCAAACATCCCAACCAACTCATTCTTCATCATTTCCTCTAGCTTGGGGTAGCACTTCATCCAGTACCCGAGTAAAAAATACTTATACAACCAGTCAATATTTTGAGCATGAGTTGGCTTGTACAGACCCGGATGATGCACCTCTACATAGAAGCGCAGTTGATGTATGAGCCATATAACCAAGAAGGAGATGCAAATATCGAGTAGCCATCTCTTCGGGTTAGCCTCTAGTTTCAGCAAACGAGCAAGCCACCCCTCCCCAAGCCTGTGGAGATAGAACAAGCCAAATATCAGAAAGAGCACATAAGTAAACCAGTAGTTAAATAGATACATATTCAAGGGTAGAGCCACAGAAAATCCATGCTGTACCCAATTAAATAGAAGGGGAATAAACAGAAGGGGAAGCAGTAGTCGCTCCATCTTGCCCCTCCAATATTTCCATACTCCCCTAGGCCTTAAGTCTAGAGGCTTAGCAGAGAAATAGCCTGCAAGCATCATGAAAGCAGGCATATGCCAACTTGAAACAAGGAAAAACCAAATGGTATCTGTATGCCTATCTGCCGCAAAATAATAGACATGTCCAAGAACTACTAAGAAAATTGCAACCCCTTTAATAACATCTATATGTACAAATCTTTGATGACTACTCATAACTACCAAATCTTTATGTATTTTCTCTAAAGGACTATTCAGCACTATCCTCCAATGGTCTACAAATATATAATACACAAAAGGTCTTCTCCGGGGAATCGGAAAAGACCTAGTTTGGTAGCCCATAGGGGAATCGAACCCCTCTTTCCAGAATGAAAATCTGGCGTCCTAACCGATAGACGAATGGGCCAGCCTAAAATCTCAAACAGAGACCACGCTTATGCCATCTTCAAAAGCTGCTTGGCAAGCTTAGACTTGAGGTTCGCAGCCTTGTTCTTATGGATGATATTCTTTCCTGCCAGACGGTCAAGCATAGAGGCCAGCTTTGGCAGCATCTCCGTAGCTTGAGCACGATCTGTAAGAGCACGGAACTTACGCACTGCATTGCGAGCAGTCTTTGCGTAGTAACGGTTGTGCAGACGACGAGCATTCGTCTGACGAATTCTTTTGATCGATGACTTATGATTTGCCATTTCTGCTTATTCTACTTTATTCTTTTAATTCTTTGTAGCCCATAGGGGAATCGAACCCCTCTTTCCAGAATGAAAATCTGGCGTCCTAACCGATAGACGAATGGGCCAGCCACTCAGCAAACACAGGGGGATCCCCCGAATTGCGAATGCAAAGGTAAAGCAAAAAATCGGATTCTACAAAACACGAGGCAAAATATTTTACCAACCCAGTGTTTCCAAGTCGAAATTTCGGCGTCTTAGTTCAAAGTCTTTACCCAGATATTTCTCTCTTACAATCTCATTCTCGGCCAACTCCTCTGCCGTACCTTGGAAGAGTACCTTACCCTCGAAGAGCAGATAAGCACGATCGGTGATGCTTAGCGTCTCGTAGACGTTGTGATCAGTAATCAGAATACCGATATCCTTATGCTTGAGTTTGGCTACGATGGCCTGGATATCCTGCACTGCGATAGGGTCGACCCCTGCGAAGGGCTCGTCGAGCATGATAAACTTGGGGTCGATAGCTAAACAGCGAGCGATCTCAGCTCGGCGACGTTCTCCCCCAGAGAGCCTATTGCCGTGATTAGTACGCACCTTCTCTAGACGAAACTCACCGATCAGCTCCTCCAAGCGCGCCTGCTGCTCGGCTTTGGTACGCCCAGTAAGCTCGAGCACGGACATAATATTATCCTCCACACTCATCTTACGATAGATCGATGCCTCCTGAGCCAAATATCCAATACCCGCACGAGCTCGCTTGTAGACGGGAAACTTGGTAATATCCTGTTCGTCGAGAAAGATGCGCCCAGCATTGGGGACGACAAGCCCTACCGTCATATAGAAAGTCGTCGTCTTGCCAGCACCATTGGGCCCTAGCAAGCCTACAATCTCCCCCTGCCCCACCTCGATGGAGACATGATTAACCACCGTACGGGCTCGGTATTTCTTGACTAGCCCTTCAGTTCTGAGTATCATCCTTACTATTATAATAATGTATATCACCCCAAGACAGGATGCAAGGGATCGCCCTACGCCACCCCTAAGATTCCGAAAACAAAGATAATGCAAAATGTCAATGCCCCTGGCTCCTGCACCCTAATGAGGCTGAGAGGCACCAGCCCCCTGCTCATACTCCTCGAAGCTGATGCGGTAGTCGCAGCCCGAGGCATACGCACTACACCCATAAGCCGTATGCCCACGAATAACTCGACCCACTCCACATCGAGGGCATAGAGGAGCGATAGGCTCGCTTGGCTCGGATGGTTCAGACGGAGCTAGAGAAGTAGACGAACGCCCCGACATAACCTCGGCGACGAGGGAGACGACCATCTCCTTGAGCGAATGTATGAAGTCTGCGGCAGCAAGCTCTCTACGCTCGATCTGGCGGAGCTTGTACTCCCACTGCCCCGTAAGTTCGGCACTCTTGAGCAGCTCATAGTTGATCGTCTGGATGAGCCCCACACCCGTGGCTGTGGCCTTGAGCTGACTCCGTTTCTCCTTGACAATATAGCCACGCTTAAAGAGCGTCTCTATGATGTTGGCTCGAGTCGATGGGCGACCAATGCCATTCTCCTTCATCACCTCGCGTAGCTCCTCGCTCTCGACCAATTTGCCGGCCGTCTCCATAGCCCTGAGCAGAGTGGCCTCGGTGTAGGGCTTGGGAGGCTGCGTCTGCCCCTCTCTAATATCTGGCTGATGCGCACCACGCTCACCCTCGACGAAGGCTGGTAGGACACGACTACTCGTCAGCTCGTCGGCCTCCTCAGCCTTATCCTCGTCAGGGCTCGTCTGCTGAGCCTTATCTGCATCGAAGACGACACGCCACCCAGGCTTAAGTATCTCTCGCCCACTAGTCTTGAAGCCGACCTGCTCGACCAAAGCTCGCACCGTGGTGGTACTGACCTCGCAGTCTGGGTAGAATGCAGCGATGAAGTGGCGTGCGATGAGATCGAAAACCTGTCCCTCTCTCGCAGACAAACCATGCACAGGTTGCCCTGTAGGGATAATAGCGTGGTGATCGGTGACTTTACTATTATCAAAAACCTTCTTACTCTTGCGAATGGTCTTCTCTGCCACAATCGGGGTGGTCAGATGCCTATAGGCAACCAAGCCCAAGAGGACATCGCGCACCTTGGGATAAATATCTTCACTCAAATAGGTCGTATCGACACGGGGATAAGTGGTGAGCTTCTTCTCGTAGAGGCTCTGGATGGTGGTGAGCGTCTCCTCGGCCGTCATGCCAAACTTCTTATTGCACGCTACCTGGAGGCTCGTCAGATCAAACAGCCTCGGCGGGAGCTCCTTGCCCGCTTTTTTCTTGACCGAAGTAATCGTAAGAGGACGATCCCGAATAACCTGCAGAGCCTGCATCGCCTTGTCTTGATCCTGATATCGCCCCTTCTCGGCACTAAAGACTACCTCTCGGTAGAGCGTCTTGAGCTCCCAGTAAGTCTCTGGCTCGAAGTGCTCAATTTCCATCTGGCGCTGTACGATGAGTGCTAGCGTCGGGGTCTGCACACGCCCAATAGAGAGTACCTGCCCCCGAGGAGCATAGCGCATGGTATAGAGACGGGTAGCATTCATACCCAGTAGCCAGTCGCCTATAGCACGAGCCAAACCAGCCTCGTAGAGCGACTGGAAGTCCGAGGCATCGCGCAGATTGCGAAATCCCTCTCGGATTGCCTCGTCAGTGAGCGACGAAATCCATAAGCGCTTGACGGGGACAGAGCACCCAGCACGCTGCAGCACCCACCGTTGGATAAGCTCCCCCTCCTGCCCAGCATCACCACAATTGACGACTAGTGTAGCAGTCTGCATCAACCGCTCGATGACCTCAAGCTGTCTCTTGTAGTTGTCTATATCGATAGGCTTGATGCCAAACCTATTGGGAATCATAGGTAGAGCAGAGAGACTCCACTGCTTCCACTCGGGATGGTAGTCGTGTGGTTCCTTGAGCGTACAGAGATGCCCGAAGGTCCAAGTTACTTGATAACCATTCCCCTCCATATACCCCACACCTCGCTCCACGACACGCCTATTAGCCCCCAGCAGAGCTGCTATATCTTTGGCTACGCTAGGTTTCTCTGCTATACAAACGATCATCCGAATTTGTCCTAGTTAGTTCTATTACTCCAAATCTTACAAGGACAAAGGTACGCAAATACTCAATCGCCCACACTGAGGCTAAATGCACAAAAACACGAACCACCGAGGAGGAGCAAAAGACATCCTCTCGGTGGTTCGTTCTCTTCTAGTATATCTGGTATTAACTACTTAGTCAATCTACCTTTCTGCTCGATAGGCACGGTAATCAGATAAGCCTTACCTTCCTCAAAGGTTACCTTGCCTCCAGATTTCTTCTGAGACAAATCAACGACCTTGGAGATGTACTGCACCCCTGGCTGATTTTCATACTCATAGACTACTTGACAGCGTGTAGACTTGGAGCCAGTATTGGTTTTATCCAAGTCAATGGCGCCCCAGAGATAAGCACGGCCATTGGAAGCAGCTCTAGGAGCGATTGAGGGCAAGGCATTTCCGTTGTTATCTTGGATATCAAACTTATAAGTAGCATTGCGTAAAGCATCTGAAGTACCCTTGACAACCGTTCTCATAAAGAACGGCACCCTTATAGTATTGCCGAATGTTGAATTCTGAAAGTCTGGATAACGCTCATTAGGAACAAGAGGCCAAAGCTCATAAAATCCAGAATAAGCGAGATGGCTACTTTTGGTATATAGCTTCTTGAGCTTGATTGGGCGACCTATTTTATTCTCGAACTTAAGGGCGAGGAGCACCCCAACCATCTTGAAGCGAACACTAAGAGCACTCCCATGCGAGAGCTTACCATTAACCTCCTCAAGATTGAGTTTCTCACCAAAACGGCTAAAGAATGGAAGGACAAAGGCGTGTGTAGGGACAGCATTGTCTTGATTCTTCGTTAGATGGGCGGCATCTGTCGTGGATTGCCCGACGACATAGAGGTCCTGACTGGAAACGACCCTTAGGGGCGGTAGCGGAGGTGGTTCCTTTAGCCCCCCTGGATCCACTGCATGAGGAACTGGATAATGGATGCGATGGATACTCGCTCCTGTCTCTGAGTCTTTACGGAAAAGCGGGTTAAGTGCTACAAATATATTATACTCTTCACCTGCTCGGAAGGTCTCTAGCATAGAGTTATACAAAGAGCCTTGCTTCACTTCTTTGGGCACATGAAATCCTACTAGGACACGGTACTTACCATCCTTTTTGACAATTCGAGAAATCCCCTTGCCACTGCTCCCCTTAATTATAGATGTATTGCTTGTGTTTGGGCTAGCATGGCTATCTCGCCGCCCCACATCACCCTGATTATCCTCCACATAGATACGCAGGGCTTGTTTATGTGGATCACGATTCTTAACACTTTTGGGGAATAGCCAAACGCAGGAGACAAAGGACTCAAAGCCCTTCTGCTCGACCTCGGGAAGATGTATCTTGGGGTATTCTTGAGCATTTGGCTTGAGGGTAAATGCTCTAAGCCCCTCTCCCTCCATATCTACCCACTCGGGCTGGTCAACACTACCCGAGATAGAGAGTTGCACTGGAGCAGATACCTGCTGCTCCGAGCCCAGACTCACATCTGCGACCTTGCCACAAGCACTCCAAAATAGCAATGCCAGTCCAAGAGCAGCTAATCTATATATCCAATATGTTTTCATAAACGCTTCTCCTAAAACATTTCACATCAATACTACAAATCACCCTCTATAACTACGCCCTCATGAGAGCCGCCTTCGTCGTAGTCATGGGCATCCCCCTGAATCGACATAGACGCAAGGAGGCTCAAAGAGCTAACTAATTGGGATTCGCTGATAACCTCAGGAGCAGCGTACCGCTCTCGAAACAAAAACTCTGTGTCGCGATTTCTCATAGATGTTATAACAAATTAAGTATCATTGGAAAAACTAACATATTTCTCTCTACATATATCGAAGTTTGCAACTACACCCAAACCCCTCTTTACCTCCTCTGATATGTGTTCTCTATGATAGCATTGATGGGATACAACACGCCAAACTACTCCCCCTAGAGACACTATTCGCCCCCTATCACGAGATATTGGGCATGCGAAGATAATCCAAACAAGCCGATAAATAAAAAAATATAACTATCGGAATCTTGGTTATACAAAAACCCTAAAATAAAAAAACAAATTGCGGTTAATTTTATTAAATGACAGGAAAAGTCAGAAACTAAGATGATGTTTAACCGGAAAAAACTGCCATCAAAACGAGATACATATTTTAACAAAATAGACACATAATAGAAGCGAATTGACAGAGGGATTAACCGCCCATGCACAAACAGCCCCCTATTGCGCAGACTGCGTATTTGGCCTCTAGGAGGCTCTAGATTGCGCCCGACCTCGTCTGGCACTTAGTTGCCAGTCGGATAAAAATAACCGCTTGAAACGCATATCTTTTAATGTATTGATAGCCAGATAGATAAAATTGCATTTGGACTAATCTAGTCTAAGCGAAGCAATCATTTCAGATTTTCTCTGCAGTAATCTTTTCGGATGTGTGTACACATCGTCGCAGATTGTAGGACTAATCCCCAAAAATCTCTGATCGTTTTTCCCGAGAAGTTGGGCTTGCTCCCCAAAGTGATTGACCAAATAAGTCCAATTTGGCAATAATCCATTTGCATACTTTAACACAAAACACGAAAAACCAATCAAAGACGAACTCTCTAATATATAAAGCTTTGTTGAAAACACAAGGAAAATCAAGGTTTTTTCTGCGTAGTTTCCAGTCGAAAAATTATTCCTAGAGCATTAAAAGTGTATCTTTGCGACCAATCAAGAACTACGTTAAACATTTAATTTAAAGTTTATCTCTATGAAACAAACTCTTCTATTAACGAGCATGTGTCTAACCTTACTAGGTTGTGGCTCTAAGTCTGAAGCACCAACACCACCAACCCCCAAAGTAAACCAAGAGCAACCTGCACCACAAGGTCAGAGAAAGGCTTTCTTTGCTGAGCATGAGATCTTCCATGTGCATAAGCTCAAGGACTATCAGCTCACTGGGCCTGTAAGCAAAATGAAGACAAGGGAGAATGGCAAGGATAAGGCACGAGAGGAAATGACCTTCGAGCATGGTTATTTGACCTCCTTGTTGAGCTACGACATAGAAGGAAAAATCACCAAAGAAGACTACACCTATCAAATCCACCCCAAGACTCAGCAGAGGGTTCTAGTCAAAATGGAGAGGTCAGGAGAGAGCACCTTCCTCCTCGAGCAGCGCCATGACGAGCAAGGCAACGTTATCTACATAAAAGAGAAAGATGAGGACGGCCTTACACTAGAGAAGGAAATAATCTATAACGACAGAGAGAATATGTCCTATCAGAGAATTAAAGCCAATGGCAATACATCCGATCTACTCCCATTCGCCAAGAGAGATCCACTTGGTCTCCCTGTTGAGGTGTATACATACAACTCCAGCAACTTCAAGCTCAATAACAAAAGGGAATACACCTACGAGGGAGGAAGAATCAGTACACTTATCATCTCCCGCTACAACGATGAGGGGAAGGTTAAAGGAGTCACTAGATTTGCTTGGGGATATGATGAGAAAGGCTTACCCTCAACTCATCGTAGTCAGATTAGTGGACTATCCTCCCTACAACATAGCTACTCAAATTACGTTCTAGACGAGCAAAACAACTGGGTTAGCCGTATAGAAACGACACGACGCCCCGGACGACGAGTAAACAAGAGCAAGGAAATCAGAGAGATCGTCTACGTTAAATAAAGGCCATCCGCAGGCGTTTGCGCCTCGGCAAACAAACGGCGCCTTGGTTTGCTCATTATGGCAGACCTTCATAACTTAGCCCCACTTGAGTGCCTCCTAGCAGGAGAGATCACGCAGTGGGGCTATCTCTTTGCGTAGTTCTCAGCACGATGACCAATTGGACTTATGATTATAGATATATTACTTGTGGCACTGCTTGGCGGTGCAGTACTAGCGATTGTGGCAGTGGAGCGTCGGCGCGCTCGCATACAGAGAGAGCTTGACCAAAGCAGGCTGATAGCCGAGCAGGGGCAGCACGCCCTCGCTCAAGCAGAGCAGAGACTAGAAGCCGTGCAAAGGAATCTGCACACAGCAGAGGATGAGCTAGCCTCCGCTCACCGAGAAGAAATAGCCCTAAACACAACGGTGGCAGAGCTACGCACACGCCTTGAGCTAGTGGAGCATCAGCTTGGCGAGGCCAAGGCTCAGAAACAAGCCTTGGGCGAAGAGCTCAAAGGACAATTTCGTCAGCTCGCCTCGGATATACTCCAGGAGCGCACCTCCGCGCTTGATCAACGCAATGAGGAGACGCTCAAGCCCCTAAGAGAGGATCTGAAGCGCTTCGGCGAACAGGTACAAAAGAGCTACGAAGATGAAGCGCGCGAACGCTTCTCCCTAGAGCGTGTAATCAAAGAGCTGATGGAGCGTAGCCAGCAGGTCAGCCAAGAGGCGAATCAACTGACTAAGGCTCTAAGAGGCGACTCGAAGGTGCAAGGCGACTGGGGCGAAATGATCCTAGACAATATCCTAGAGACGAGTGGGCTACGTGCGGGGGAGGAATACTTCACCCAGCAGGAAGTGCGCGACGAAGAGGGTAATCGCTTGCGCCCAGACGTTGTGATCAAATACCCCAATGGCGGTTTTATGATCATTGATAGCAAGGTTAGCCTCACAGCCTATACCGTATATATGAGCACGGAGGACGATATGGAGCGCAAGAGTGCCGCGGTCAGACATCTGGAGAGCGTTCGCCGACATATCGACGAGCTAGCAAGGAAGTCTTATAGCGATTTGATAGATGGCGCCCCAGACTTCGTCCTACTATTCATCCCCAATGAGCCAGCTTATAACCTAGCGATGCAGCTTAGCCCACAGCTATGGATGGAGGCTTACCAGAAGCGTATCGTCCTGATCAATGGCACCAACCTTATTGCAGCCCTACGTATGGCGCAGGATATGTGGCAGCGAGATAGGCAGATAAGCAATATAGAGCATATCGTCCAGGAGGCAGGCAAGCTGTACGACAAATTCGTCATCTATACCGAGACTCTGCTAGAGGCGGAGCGTAAGATGCAGGCGGCCTCTACCTCACTGAGCAAGGCTCGCAATCAGCTCACCGAGGGCAGAGGCAACCTAGTAGGACGGCTACAGAAGCTCAGCAAAATGGGAGTGAGGGGAAAAAAGTCTCTATCGGCAGAGTTTGAAGTGAACGAAGACGAGGACTAAAAGGGCACAAACAAAAAAGGAATAGGGTGCTACCGCTGTCTATCGCATGGTAGCACCCTATTAGGTTTATCGTATCGCTCAGTTCTGGTCTATAAGCTTAGTGGCGTAGATCCTTGAGCGCTTTTTGTAGTTCTTGTCTTGCCAAGAAAATTCGGCTCTTGACTGTACCTAGAGGAATATCTAGTACCTCTGCAATCTCATTGTACTTATAACCCGAGAGGAACATAGAGAATGGCTCCTTGAGTACTGGGCTAAGGGCAGCGATCGCCTTAGTAATCTCCTTGATATCCATGGATCCCTCGGGGGTATTTTCCCCTCCCTCGCTCAGCAGTGGCACATTGTAGGCATCTACGTTGTAGTCAATGACGCTCTGCGAACGGACGAGCTTGTGGTAGTTATTGATGAATATATTGCGCATAATGGTCAGCACCCAACCTTTGAAGTTGACGTTGTCGACAAACTTATGCTGATTCTTGAGCACCTTGAGAGTGGTATCCTGCATGAGGTCTTCTGCATCAGCCTCGTCGGCTGTGAGGGAACGTGCAAAGCTCTTCATGTAGTCTTGCATGCCGAGCAGGTTCTTTTGGAATTGTGCTGCTGTCATATCTATTCTTATACCTATTGGGTAATCAATATTTAGTTGTCTAGTTGTTGTTGAGTGAAGGTGATTCCCGACTTCTCTTTAACAAAGGTAAACAAAAGCGCCGATTTGTTCGATAGATTTTGTATGTCGCCCAATAGACAATAACAATAGCAGGTCATTTGTGCCGATTTGCAATAGCTTGCGAGTCCATCGGTCAGGCTCAGGTTTGCTAAGTTGCGAACTTAAAACATATTGCGATGTAAGTGATATTTGCAGATTGATTCAGCTTGATTAACTTTGTCGCCGATTTAGAATAGCTTGAATTATTCACTTAAACGAAACATTAATTATGGGACAAGCAGATGAAATAATTTGCCATTGCCTTGGCATCACTCGCGGCCAGATCGAAGAAGCCGTTCGCGAAAAGGGTCTATCTACTTTCGACGAAGTATCCGATGCTATCGAAGCTGGTAGCGTATGCGGTAGCTGTCAGGACGATATCGAGGAGATTATTGCCGAGATCAAGGGCTAGGCAATCGTCTAGGCTAGGACATATACAACGAAAGAGCGAGCTATCCTCTAGGGTAATCCTAGTTGGGTAGCTCGCTCTCCGTCTATACGTTATCCCAAAGTGTCGTATCTTTGCCGATAATGTCTGAGTAACAAAACTTTGTTCTATGGTATACATCTATTCGATTATCTATCGACTCATCCTATATCCCTACTTACTTTGGCGAGGTCACAAAGCTCTGAGCCAGACTTGGTACAGGCGTCTGCGCATGACTCTGCTTGTCGAGTTTATACTGGCCCTACTGGGGGTTCTGATTCATAGATATATACAGCATCCACTGATGAGTTTCTATATGAGTATGGGGCTCTTCATCTTCTTCTCTCTAGGCTATGCCTCGGTATTCGCCTTGGTGATGAATGGGCTCAAACTACTCGATCAGCGCTACCTTGGTTGGTACACTAAGCTAAGTGCAGGCATCAAAACGTGGACCGAGCGCCTAGTCTGGCTAGTCTCTGGGGTAATATTCCTGGGCACCATGTATTCGGGCTACCATAATGTGGCAGACCCGGAGATCAAACATCACCGCCTTATCATAGACAGGCTCACCAAACCAAGCATCCCCGCAGAGCATCGCCTACGCTTGGCACTGCTCACAGATCTACACATCGGCGAGGGCATTACCCCTGGCTACATTGAGCAAGCCGTCGAGCTAACCCTAGCGGAGAAACCAGACCTCGTCCTCATTGGTGGAGACTACATCGACCACGACCATAAATATGCCTATACCGAGCAGGTGATGCAGGCTATGCGTAGGCTCACTCAAGTACCATATGGGGTGTACTACGTACTAGGTAACCACGAATATCGTGTCGATACGCTGGCCAATATGCGCTGGGTGGAGCAAGTAGGAGGGACGCTTCTTGTAGACTCTGTAGCTCAGCCTGCTGGTGGGCTCATCAATTTGATTGGCCGTGACGACTACGTCAATCGATCAAGAGCCATGATTGAGCAACTCACCCACGGACTAGATACTAGCCGACCAACCATCCTGCTAGAGCATACCCCCGAGGCTCTGGATAGCCTCAAGGGCGAGAGTATAGACCTAGCCCTCTACGGTCATACACACGGCGGACAGCTCTGGCCGATGCCTCTCTTGATTTGGCTCAAATATGGTATCACCTCGGGCACAAAGCAAGTCGGGGGCACCGAGGTATGCGTTACAAGCGGGGTCGGTGCTGCAGGTGCTCCATACCGCATAGGGACACGAAGTGAGCTGGTTATTTACGATTTATATTGGTAAACCTATGGCCAAGAAACCTAAGTGGTACGTCGTTTGGCAAGGGCACGAACCCGGTGTGTACAATACGTGGGAAGACTGCAAAGCACAGACCATAGGCTACTCGGGAGCTCGCTACAAGAGCTTCGACACCCAGAGCGAAGCCATGCGTGCGTACGAAGAGGGAGCCGAGAGCTATATGCGACACAACTATGTGCGTGAGGCGGATGCTCTGAGCATAGAGCCACCTGCCTTCAGAGCTCTAGCGGTAGATGCTGCCTGCTCGGGGAATCCAGGGGTGCTGGAGTATCGGGGCGTATTGGTAGATGAGCGCCGAGAGATCTTTCATGTAGGGCCATTCCCCAAGGGGACGAATAATATCGGTGAATTTCTGGCTATCGTGCATGGCTTGGCACTCCTCAAGAAGCATCATTTGGCGATGCCTATCTACTCCGATAGCGTTACGGCAATCGCTTGGGTACGCAACAAACGCTGCAAAACCCTACTGCCACGCGATGCCCAGACTGAGCACCTACTCGGTGTAGTAGCACGTGCCGAGCAATGGCTCAAGGAGAATACCTACGAGACACAGATCCTCAAGTGGGATACGAGCCGATGGGGAGAGATCCCTGCGGACTTTGGACGCAAGTAATGACAGGACGTCTACTAGTATTTAACCCTGGCCACGAGGAAGCACTTCGCCTGCCTCAGGGGCAGAGCTACACACCGCCCAAGGAGGTGCAGCGCATGATGCTAGATCTATCCCCACTGATGCGCCTTGTTGCCTGCACTGGGGATTATATTTGGCTACCAAGGGCGGAGGGAGTAGCCCAAATAGCCACACACGAGGGGGTACTGATAGAGGATCTATCGGTACTCCCTCCTTTGCTTCTTACCCCTTGGGCCCTTGAGCCTCGCCTCATCGAGCAAATCACACGTCAAGCCACATCTCTAGGTATTAGGCTGATCAGCCCAGAGATTAGCTCGGCATACCTCTCTCTATCACATCGACGCTCAGCCTCCGATCTACTCGAACATCTGAGCGAGCATTGGACTGAAGCTCGGGAGCTAACGCCACGATGGATTATGCCCACGGACGAGACGGAGCGAGAACTGCGAGAGTTGCTGGAGGATTTTAGGTTAAGTCGAGGTCTTAGGGAGGTCATCGTCAAACGCCCCTATACCTCTTCGGGGCGAGGAGTGATGGCATACGACCTACCTCTATCCGACGAGAAAATAGCCAACCTAGTGGCGGCTTGCTCTCGCTCGGGCGGGCTAAGCGTAGAGCCTCGCCTCAATCTCGTGCAGGACTGGGCTGCGGAGTATGACTACGCCGAGGGTAAGGCTCGCTACATCGGGCTATCCAAATTCACCACTACAGCCACGACGGGAGCCTACACGGGCAATGAGCTACGCTCCGAGCAAGCGCTCTGGGCGGAGCTATCTGCCGTCGTAGGCGAGGAGTCGCTCCAAGCTCTGGTGCGTATGCATCAGGATTTTCTCACAGCAAGACTAGGAAGAAGCTACGAGGGGTATATCGGGATTGATATGTTCGTCTATCTCGACGAAAGTGGTGCACCCAAGCTCCACCCAGCAGTCGAGATCAATGTCCGCTGTACGATGGGTGTGCTGGCTCTGATGGCTTATGAGCGTCATCTCGCCCCGAATAATATAGGCACATATCAGCTCATCTACGGCAAACCGCCCACGATGCACCAGCTCTATCAGAAGCATTTGGTTCAGAGCGAGGCCTTCGTTCCGCTCACCCATCCAAGCGAGCAGTCCGCTTTCTACGCCTATATCACGAAGCAGTATTCCAACCTATCGGGGTGTCTCTAGCGCATCCGCCAGAGCAGTGAGGGTCGCCTCGGCTGGCATTGCACTCACACGCAATCCATACGCTTGTATCGTCTGGGCGGTTACCGCGCCGATGGCTGCTAGAGGTACTCTAGTCGCGTAGTCCTGCAAGCCGTGTAGATTGATCAGAGCCATGAAGTTGTGCACGGCAGATGAGGAGCAAAAAGTAATCCAATCGAGTTCGCCATCGAGCAATTCCTGCAGTTCGTCTTTGGTATAGGTAATCGGACGATTGTCATAGACGTGATATTCGGCTACCTGCAAACCAAGATTGGCGAGTCCGTCTCTCAATTCTCCCGAGGCTAGAGGCGAAGTTGGCAAAATGGCATGAGTCATCCGTTCCTTGATCGAGCTAGCCTTCCACGCCTCTATCAGCCCTCTGGCAGTGTAGTCGGAGCTAGGCACCAAATCGGCTTGCAATCCGTAGCGAGCGAGCTCTCTAGCTGTAGCAGGGCCTACGGCAGCAAGCGTACAGTCGCCGAAGAAGCGAATGTCCCGTCCGCGAGCCTGCAAGCCCTCGATGTAGTAACGTACCCCATTGGTCGAAGTAAAGAAAATGCAAGTGCTAGAGCTAAGCTTAGCAAGTGCCTCGGGGCTCAGCCAGTCTTGGCTCGGAGTGATCTCGATCGTTGGCAGAAGCATCGTCTCGGCTCCTCGCTCCTGCAAGATCTCTACAAGGCGCGAGGCTTGTGCTTGGCTACGGGTAACAAGAATGCGCCGACCTGCCAGCGGATAGGTGGGGCACCACGCATAGCCTCTAGCGAAATCGACAACATTGCCCACGACGAATAGCCCCGGGGCATAGCGTTCGTAGTCGAGATAGCCCGGCTCGAAGTGAGCAATCGGAGCTGTATGGAGCTGCTGCGTGGGCAATGTGCCACGGCTGATGATGGCCGCTGGTGTCTCTGGGCTAAGTCCGCTTGCCACTAGGCGATCTGCTATAACAGGCACGACACGCATGCTCATGTAGAATACCAACGTACCGCTTAGACGCGCTAGAGCCTCCCAGTCTAGATCTGGGACGCCTTCATCTTTGCTGAAGGCGGTGATGAGCGAGACCGAACGGCTCACGCCACGATGCGTCACAGGAATGCCACAATAGGCTGGGGCTGCGACGCCCGCCGTTACTCCAGGAACTATTTCGTAGTTCAGACCAGCCTCTCTGAGGGCTTGCATCTCCTCGCCTCCTCGTCCGAAAACAAACGGATCGCCTCCCTTGAGCCGCACGACAATCCCCTCGCATCGCTGTGCAACCTCTACTAGCGTCTGATTGATTTCCTCCTGCGTCATCGCATGTACCCCTGCTCGTTTGCCTACATAGATGCGCTCGGCCGTGCTGGGTAGATGGGCGAGAATGGCTGGGCCAACGAGCGCATCGTAGATGACCGCTTCGGCTTCGGCGATCAGTCTACTCGCCTTGAGTGTTAGCAACTCGGCATCCCCAGGCCCTGCTCCTACTAAATAAACTTTACCCATGGTATGGTGCATTAAGTTGCTTCAATTCCTGGATGACGCGCTCTAGCTGCTGATCGGCTTCGCCTTCGTCGAAGCTGAGCGTTTGCTTGAGATGTTGGCTTCCGTCTGCCGAAGCATAGAAAGTGCGCACGTGGTGCTTGGCGCCGTCTATGTGGCACACAGCACCGAGAGGCAAGGCACATCCGCCGCCAAGTCTAGATAGTATGTTTCTCTCCAGAGTCACCTCGCGTGCCGTACGGGAGCAATGAATCAGCTGCAGAAGCTCTGTCAGATCAGTTCTATCCGCACGTTGATGCACAGCAATCGCAGCCTGCCCAGGAGCAGGGACGACAACCCTCTCGTCGATAACCTGACTGATCTCTCCCTCTAGCCCCAAGCGACGAAGCCCAGCTACTGCCATGACAATCGCATCGTATTGGCCAGATTTCATTTTGGCTATACGCGTCTCCACATTCCCTCTAATGGGGCGAAACTGTAGATCGGGACGATGAAGGCGAAGCTGCTCTACACGGCGGCGGCTCGATGTACCCACGATTGCTCCCTGGGGCAGCGTCTCTAGGGTATATGCCCCGAGTAGAGCATCGGCCGTTGCCTCACGCGGCAGTATCGCCCCGATGCTCGTGCCAGAGACCAGCTCCACGGGGAGATCTTTGAGGCTATGCACAGCCAAATCTATCCCCCCAGAGAGGAGCTCCTGCTCCAGCTCTCGGGTAAATAGCCCCTTATCCCCAGAGGCATCTAGGGCGAGCTGCAGGAATTTATCCCCCTTAGTCTTGATGATGCGTACCTCTACCTCCTGCTCTGGTGCCACCTCTCTGAGCGACGAACGCACCAGCTCCGCCTGATAGAGGGCCAGACGGCTACCGCGCGTCCCGATGACTATTTTCTTCATGTTGTTTCCTTGTCTAATATATGTTGGAAGACTGCCCTCATCGCCTCTAGATGTTTCGTCTGCCCTGTTGGCTCGGCAATCTCGCGCAGCGACGAAATGATGGAGGTCGCGTAGGTCGTGCGCAGATGCTGGTCGTACTGGCTGATGAGCGAACGTTCACTATCGGTCAGCGAGCTCGGCAGATTGGCTAGCTCACGCTCGAGTATCGCATCCGAGCTCTGCTGGATTAGGGCAATCACCTCTCGCAGTTTGGAGCCCTGAGTCCACTGGACGAAGTCGGCTAGCACCTCCTCTAGGATAAGATCTGCCTCACTGATGAGCCTTGCGGTATGCTCCTGTAGCTCCTCTGTCTGCAGGTCATCTATGGTGTATAGATGAGTCAGAGGCAATGTACCGACCTGCTCGGAGATATTGCGTGGCACGGCCAGATCGAATAGCCATTGCTCTGCTCTACGCCCACAGAGATGCTCGGGGAGGATAATCGGGTTGGAGGCAGAGGTGGCTACGAAAACCGCCTCGGCATCGAGCAGTGCAGCCGCTAGCTCTCCCTCGGAGTGGATGTGTAGCTCTGGGTGACGCTCTAGGAATCGCTCCGCTCTGTCTCTCGTGCGGTTGTAAATGCCGACCCTACTAGCCCCGAGATGCTGCAGATGCGCCACGATGGTCTCTGCCATCTGCCCAGCACCTACCACGAGGATGGGAGCACTGAGGACATGCGGAGCTTGAGCAAGCACGAAGTCTACTGCAGCCGCACCTGCAGAGAGAGGAGTCGCCGAGATGAGATACTGCGAGCGAATGCGCTTAGCCGCCTCGAAGGCTCGGTGAAAGAGCCGAGAGAGCAGAGGCGTACTCTGGCTCTCGGAGGTCGCTTGGCGAAAGGCATCCTTGACCTGACCGAGGATCTGTGTCTCGCCGATAACCATAGACTCGAGCCCCGAAGCGAGGCGAAAGAGGTGCCGCACCATGTCTTCGCCCCTAAGGCTAAACATCTTACTATGCAGGCGCGGGCTAACCTCTAGGTTATCCAGCAGAGACTCTATCAGACGGTCGGCAGAGGCTGGGCAGTTGCTTTGGCTCTCGTAGTAGATCTCTACTCGATTGCAGGTAGAGAGTGCGATCGCACCCTCCACATAGCCAGCCGACTTCCAGTCCTCTATGAGCATCGTCGCTTCGCTAGAGCTTAGGGCGAATGCGGCGCGTTCGTCTACCGAAGCGGTTTTGTGGTTAATCCCGATTAACCCAATCATATCTTATCTGTGCTATTATTTGTGCTTTGAGCTGTTCGTATTCTTGTCGATAGGCCTCCGATGCCTCGCCCGCCTGGGCAAGGTAAGCCTCCCGTAGCCGAGCAAGCTGTCTAAGTTGCTCTTCGTCTAGCCTAAGGCTCTGGCTAACCTCATCACGGATGCACTGGGCGATCTCTGGCAGACGATAGTGCGTATGGATCGCCAGATCGAGCCCCTGCCCCGAGTGCTGTGCGGCGAACTGAATGTTTCCGCCCGTGCTCTCGCTCAGCGTGCTGGTCAGTAGCCCCATGGAGGCCGCCCGTGTAGCGATCTCTCTATCCAATGCCTCCTGCCCCGTAGCAGCCACGACGAGCCAATAGGGCTCGAGTGAGACCTGCGCGCTATAGTGTCCCTGCCTCCACTCGATACCACAAGCGGGTAGTAGCTGGGCGAGCTCCGCGTCTAGCTCTGGGGCGAGTACCGTACAGTGCGCCCCATGTACCAGAAGGGTCTGCACCTTGCGCTTGGCCCCTCGTCCGCCACCGACCACAAGTGCCTGCCTCGATCTAGCTGGATGAAAGAGCGCGAGCGAATAGTCGGCATCCGTGTACTGGGCAGCGTCCCTAGCTTGCCCTACGGATTTGGAGGGCATCAAGAGAGGTCTGTCGAGGTTGGCGCGGGCGAGCAGAGCGTCGTCGGCAAAAACTTCGTCCGCCGAGCCGTCGGCGATAAGCTCTCCGGAGCTCATCACGAGGATGCGGCTGGCCCACTGATACGCCAAATTCATATCGTGCGTGGAGAGCAGAATAGTTTTGCCCGAGCGATTGAGCCGATCAAGGAGCTCCATCACCCGATGTGTATAGTAGCGGTCTAGGGATGCCGTCGGCTCATCAAGCAGGATGATGTCGGGCTCTGTGGCCAGTACGGCAGCCAGACTCACCCATTTCTTCTGCCCCTCGCTGAGCTTATGCGGTGGCTGATGACGCAGATCGTGCAGGTTGTAGCAGTCGATGATGCTCTCAACTCGTGTGGTGAGCCGATCGCCCTCTAGTCCCATATTCTTGAGCCCGAAAGCGATTTCGTCCTGCACGGAGGGGCAAAAGAGCTGATGATTGGCATTCTGCAGCACAAGCGCAACGCTCTGGCGCAGTCGCTTCATCC
Organism: Porphyromonadaceae bacterium; assembly: GCA_030528445.1. Taxonomy (GTDB): domain Bacteria; phylum Bacteroidota; class Bacteroidia; order Bacteroidales; family Porphyromonadaceae; genus Porphyromonas. The sequence goes on from JAUMYV010000033.1 coordinate 20,197, forward strand.
CCCTATTCGTCGCTTCTATGGCCTGCCCCGACAGCTCGATCTGCCCTTCCTCGCATCTGAGCAGTCCGCTAGCGATGCGCATGAGCGTCGATTTGCCAGCACCATTCGCCCCAAGTAGGGCAATGCGCTCGCCGCGATTGATCTCTAAACTAACTCCTCTAAGGGCATAATGCTCTGGGCGATAGCAGTGGCTTAGAGCTCTTAGGCTTAGGCTGATGTGCTGCGAATCGCTTGTAGGGGTCGGGGGCTCTGCCGTGGCTTCATCATCAAAGCCTCTAGAGACCAAACCGTCATAGATCTGGTCGGCTTGGCTATGTGCTAGGACGAAGGTCCGTGATAGGAGGATGGATAGATGCCCCAGTCGAGAGCGATAGCCACCGAGATAGCCTAGTCGGCTTACCTGAGCTAGAGCGATTTGCCTAGCCGTATCTTCCAGTACATATATATATCGGTAGCTGAGCTCCAGAAGTTCGACGAATAGATCTGGTGCTCCTGCGGCTCTCAGATCCGAGGTGAGCTGATAGATCGGATTGAGCTGCGTGAGTAGGGTCATCGCTCCAAAAGCCGTGATTGCCCTTAGGCTGACTAGAGCGAATAGATCGATGCTCTCACGGCTAATGCCCCAGCCCCATAGGCTGTAGAGCGACTCTGCGCCCACTCGCTCGATAAGTAGAGGTATAGTACCCAGCAAGACTAATAGCCAAACGATCCCTATCCGAGTGAGCAAGCGTCTCCTAAGGTTTGGCTCTACACCCAGAGCTGCGCCATAGAGCATCATCGCCACGGGGAGCTGTAGCCACACCCAAGGTACAAGGAGGGCAAAGACCAGAGCTCCACAAGGGATAAGTAGACTCGGGCGTAGTAGCGTGGCGGTCTTGGCGGGGATAGCTTGAGGCATTTCGCTGATTTTTAGAATCCGTTTTGGGCTATGATGCCCCAAAATTACTCAATTTCTAGCACCTATCCCCCTGCTCTCCCGAGCCTTATTTTCCCAAAAGCCTCTTCTAATAGCTAGATTAAAATACTAGCCTCATCCCAAGCGCCATAGGGTAGGCCTTACTCGAGATGAGGCTAAGAACTAAGCTAAACCAACAGCCAAACTAGTTGCGATAGAAAATGGGAAATACACACCCTCTCCCTCACTAGTAGCGTTGTACAAACCTTAGTTGGTATCTGTTTACAGCTGTGGGGTATCTGCAGAGTGGATCAGACGAGAGTCGAGGTAGAAGTCGAAGTTGAGACTTAGATCGAAAGTGAGCTCGCCAATCTTGACCGACTTTTTAATCTTGCGGTATGCCTCTGGCGCATTATCCTCTGGGCGCCACATCCCATCCGCATAGCTAAAGGTCCGACTCAGTACCACTGTGTGTACAGGAGGATGATTGCGTGAATCCTTATATGATGAAGATTGAACTTCAACCTCTGCGTAGATTATAATCTTGTTGAAGTTTGTCCCTTTGACTGATTCTTTATATTTTAATTTATATATAGGTATGTATACAGGATCCTTGATCCAGAAGTTCTTATCCTCAATATCTATGGATTGCGTTGTAGATTTCTTTTCAGATTCGTAGTATTCAATAAATAATTTTTTCAATGCTACATGGCCTCTATTAGATGCTATCCATCCAGAAGAAGGAGAAACCTTAACGAAAATATCATT
>JAUMYV010000034.1 GCA_030528445.1 Porphyromonadaceae bacterium
TCAATTGATTACTTACGCTCTCCATAGGCTCTCTATATTCTCTATGCCGAAGCTATAATTGAAGATTGGTAATCTCGCTCCTAGATAAAAGAAAGGTGCCGTGGAATTTCGCCACAGCACCCTTTTTAGGGTCTCAGAATGCGCAAAATGCAAGGCGCTAAGACTGCTGTGTAGAGCAAATGTCGCAAGCAATACTGTATTTTGTGCATTACGACACACCGTCTTTAGCCCCGTGGAACTGCTCTGAGGATAGTAATCGGATTGTGCTCGTCTAGTGTAATGCGCATCTCATGATCGATTATCCATCCAGCTTGGGCTGTGGCCTCTCTGAATAAGTCGAGTGTCTCTGCAGAGACGGAGTTGAAGACAATCCTTCCACGCCCCTGCATCTTCTCTGTCAGGCGCTGCATGAAGCCTCTGAGCTGCCCTCCGTGTCCGCCTATGAATACGGCGTCTGGAGCTTCTAGTTCGCTGATGTCGGCCTGCATGAAGTCTCCAATGTAATGCTCAATGCCGGGAGTGCCGAAGCGTCGTGCATTATCTCTAATGAGTTCCTCCCCCTCTGGGCGGATCTCGAAGCTCGTAACCCTTAGATGAGGGAACTGCAGTTTAGCTTCGACCGATACTGACCCCGTGCAGAAGCCCACATCCCACAGACTTTGGCAGCGGTGTAGCTCTAGTACGCTGAGGCTAAGCAAGCGAATAGGCATCTTAGTAATCATCTTGGCTCGACCATTGAGCAGATGAAAGTCTCCCTCAGGTAAGCCTAGCGGAGCACAATACTCAAGTGGCTCCGTAGCCTCGAGGATGAGGCAGTTGGGTTGCTCAAATGTACGCTCAGCTACTTCTTCTAGAGCTAGCGTGTAGAGCTCTTGGCGCGCTCCGCCTAGCCGCACCCCGATGTGCATCCTATACTTCGTGTATCCGAATACGAGCATACGCTGAGCGATGAGATCTGGAGTATTCTTACGGTCTGTGAGTACACCAAGCTTGCTTGTCCGCTCAATGAGCGCACGATCGAACTCGTGCCAAGGTCGCCCCGTGAGCGAGCAGACACGCATATCGTGATAGGGGAGCGTGAGAGTATGAGCCAGTAGCTGTAGTGAATTGAAGTAGGGAAAAGTGCGTCGCACCAAGCCTGGGAACTCGCGCATGAGCGTCGTGGTATAGCCAAAGAAGAGTGGATCGCCCGAAGCAAAGACGAAGATCGGTTCGTCAGCAGCCCTATACTGCGCGAATACCTCCGTGAGTGGTACTGTCACATCAATCCATTTGGCTTCCTCGGGTAGCAGATGCGCCACTAGCTCTCGATGGCGTTTACCCCCGCTGAAGACATGATGCGCTGCAATTGCCTCTAGCACCTCGTCGCAGAAGCGTGAGCCAGCCTCATCGCTCATGCCGACCACGGTAAAGCTCAGTCGCTGGCTAGACATCGCGCCCAGGTCTTAGCTGCTCGGCGTCGTCGAGCGTGAGGATAGAGTTCACGAGCGTTGCTGCTAGGTTGCTACCGCCCTTGCGTCCGCGAACAACAATCTTGGGCGTGTGGCGGAAGCTCATAGCCATGTGCTTGGACTCGCATACATTGACGAAGCCCACGGGAGAGGCGATGATACCACTTGGTTTAGCCTTGCCTCGGCGTATCAGATCGCAGAGTTCCATCAGGGCAGTGGGGGCATTACCAAAGGCGAAGAGTGCATCTGGGTGCTCCTCCACAGCCAGACGAATGCCAGCCTGTGTGCGAGTGATACCGTGTCTCTGGGCGAGCTCTGGCACACGAGGGTCGTGCAGATAACACTTGGCCTCTACGCCCAGACGCTCTAGAGCACCCTTGCGAATGCCCGAGACGACCATGGTCACATCAGTTACGACGGTCTTGAGCTTGCCCGATGTCACGGCTGCGTGTAGCGTCCCTACAGCATTGTTATCGGTATAGAGGATATCCTCCATCTCGAAGTCTGCCGTCGTGTGGATGGCGTGCAGGAGTGCCCACTTATGGTCAAGTGGGATATTAGGCTGCTTGAGCTCGCCCGAGATTGTACGGAAGCTCTCGATCATGATGCTCTGCCCGAGCTTCACATCCTCGGCCTCTTCCTCGCGGTAGTAGCCTCTGGGGGTGATAAAGTGGTTCTCCCACGTGTAGCTCTGTGAGTTGCCGATGAGTATTACTGTGAACATATCGATCTCCTCGGGGTCGAACTTCTCGAGCGTTGTGAGCGCCACCTGCTGCTCCTCGCGCCCTGCCTGACGCACATAGCCGATAGGGGTCTGAGGCGAACGGTACTGCCCGAAGATCTCGAGTAGACGATAGAGCTGCCAGTAGCGACCATGGCTCTTGGGGTTGTAGATGGCTGTGACGAAGTCGGCTGAAGCTGCTGCCGTGATGCGCTGTTCGATGCGCGCCCATGGAGTCATCAGATCCGAGAGACTGATGATGCAGAGGTCATGCCCGATGGGGCAACCAAGTAGAGAAGCGGCCTTCTGGAAGGCGCTGATGCCGGGAAGTACCTCAATCTCGATGTGTTCGGCTCCTTTGTCGCGCTTCATCTCGTAGATGAGTGGTGCCATCCCGTATATACCTGCATCTCCCGAGCTAATCACGCACACGTCCTTGCCCTCTAGAGCGTAGCGGAAGGCCTCCTCAGCACGCTGACGCTCTTTTTTCATGCCACTATCTATGCAGATGGTTTCGGGGCGAAGGAAGGCCTCGATGAACTGGAAATAGTACTTATAGCCTACGACTACATCAGCCGTGCGCACGGCCTCGAGTACCGCAGGTGTGATGTCCTCTGGGCTACCTGGCCCGAGACCTGCTACGACGATCTTATGCTTATCCATTGATTGATGCTTGATTATATAGGTATAATAGTTCTTGAGCCCCTTTTGTTGATTGGGGATGGCTATATCTTTCGTCTCCGTAGGTAGAGTAGCCACCAAGCGAAAGACAGCCCATTAATTGTATTAGGCTTCCATGGTGTATGCTCCTGAGTCTGTCTGAGCAAATCACCTCCCATGAGTCTTGCGAAGCCCATATCATCTTGCGAGTCGAATATCTGGCGTCGATCCGATAGATACTTGCCTAGATATGGGCGACAGAGCTGCTTGAGGCGAAAGCTGAGACTCTGGCTCGTGCGATACTCCGAGGCATCGTCTAGCATAGCCACACCATAGGAAGCGAAGTATTCGTCTGTCAGCTCCTCATAGATTCGCTTACCATACCGATAGTCTGGAGGTAGGCTGTAGACGAAGTCCGCCAGATCTCTATCTAGATAGGGTAGCCAGACTTTATACCCCCAGTACCGCCAGCCTCTAGACGAATTGATATAGTACTTGCTCGAGATTTCTAGGGTTCGGAAGACTTCGAATAGCTCTCGCTCGTTTAGTTCGCTAGGATATAGTGCCAACTGCTGGCCTAGCATATCGGCAATCTTCTGCTCTTCGCTGGAGTCTAGGACGCGTCCTGCGCCCTCGAAGTAGACCATCCTACGGAGATTTCCCTTTCGATGATTCCTGCCTAGCTTGGGGCGATGCTGTAGGTGTGCACCACCGAGGATGTCGCCTGCATGTCCTGGTAGCACGATGCACTCCTTTTCTAGGGTCTGTGCATAGTGTCTCCCCGAGGTAAATTCCCCGAAAAAATAGCCCGAGCCTAGCCCACAGATGTACTCCAGATACCTTAGGGCTTCGGGGTCTTGTAGATACCCGCTCTCACTATATTCGCTCGGTATCGTACAGATAAACCTATGGCTTAGTCCGAGCTTCTCGGCGATGGTTCTAGCACGTTTGACTTCCTTAGTGCTCTCGTGGCGACCATAGGTGAAAGCTCTAATCTGATCCTTGAATCCGCGAGCGATGAGCGACACGGCGATGAGGCGAGAGTCGCGCCCCCCTGTCAGTGGTAGCAGGATCGTTCTCTTGCCGATGACCTCAGCCATACGATCCATAGCCTGCTCCATCAATATGCGCATCTGCCTCTTGGCCTCCTCGTAGGCTAATGCACCAGCTAGAGTACATCTGCGCCAAGAACCAGTATAGCGAGCTAGCCTTATACCCTTGCCAGACGTATGATGTAGAGCGTAGCCCGCAGGTAGCCGCTTGATCTCGGGATGTAGCGTTTCCTCTCTTGGGGTAAAGCCCCAGCGAGAGAAGTAGAGTGCAATCTCCTCGTTAGGGACAGTCGGGTAGTCCTCTGCTACGAGTAGGTCAAAACCGTTCTCACTTACCCATAGCTCTTCGTCTCTCAAGCGATAGTAGAGTGATCGGGTAGCTCTGTGGTCTACGGCCAGATATTGCCCAGAGGGAGACGATAGGCCTACAGCCCAGCATCCGTTGAGCGCATCACATCGCTCTAGCCATTGCTCCAAGTTGAGGCATTGGGCGAAGTGAACTGCTAGCGCTCCTTCTCTGATTAGCCTCCCCGATGTAGTGAAGGCTTCTCCCAGTGTGATACTGGGTGCCGAGGTAGAGCTAAATATCCATTTCATAGCGACGAACGAGATTGAGCAGGAAGGCAAAATAGAGGATTTGCTCCACGAAAATAAGACTATAGTAGTAGGGGATGAATGACTCGAAGCGCCATAGTACGAAGCCCGATACGATAACCGCAAACTCGAAGAGTAGCATCGCCACTTGAGCGTATAGATTTGACTTCTGATGCCCTAGTATGTCGGGCATGACATTGAATATCGAGTTGGCGAAGTTGAAGATAAGGCTTGGGAGCATCCACAGAATGACCTCGGCGGAGGCGAGCCAGCGTTCGCCAACGAATAGGACTACAAGAGGTTCGATACAGAAGGCTAGACCTATGGCGATGATTGAGCCAAGCGAGAGGATGAGGCCGATAGGCCGACGGATCAACACCCAGAGCGATGCCCTCGCAGATACCGTACGGCTCATGCGCTCGAAGTAGACCTGCCCGATGCTCTCGGAGAGCACGAGTAGGGGGCGACGTGCGAGCATCGCGCTCATGGTCAGTATGCCTACCTCGCCGATTGAATAGGCAAATGGGATAAGTAGGATCAGCAGGCTGCCAAGAGCCGTGTCGATGAGTGCTTGTGGCGTGCTATACCGTAAGAAGTTGATATGTCGCCTTAGAGATACGAGACGCTCCTCAAGAGGCGGTGCTTGGTGCCAGATGCGCTTGGCAAAGCGGATGATAGGGAGCAGACCTAGCACAGAGGCTAGAGCTGTAGAGAGCAGGAGCATCGCTGCAGAGGCCTCGCGTAGGCCAAAGAGCACCTTCAGGAGGTTATTGCTCACGGTGCGCACGCCCTGTGCTATGGCGAGATGCCCGTAGCGTCTCTGGCGGAGTGTGAGCATCGAGCTGGCGCTGAATATCGCCAAGAGCAGCACATAGAGAGGCATCCACCAAGCGTACTGGCCAAGAGGGTTGTACGAGGCTAGGGTCTCGACTAGAGAGATGAAGCTGAATAGGAGTATTGTGCCGAGTATTGCCAGCTCAATGGAGCTGCGAAATAGCCCCCACGCCTCTCGGTCGTCTGTGACGACCACGATAGCCTGTTCGTAGCGCCCCATAATGCCAGTGGCAAATAGACCACTCCAGGCGAGAAAGGTACCGAGCACCCCCATAGCTTCCTCGCTGTATTGACGTCCAATGAAGACCAGCAAGAGCAGGGCGACGATTTGCCCTAGAGCTCCAGAGGAGAACAGCTTGAGGCTATCTCTGAGGATATGTTGTTTGGGTTGTGCTGCCAAGCTTTGAGTCCTGATATGGTTTGCGGTAGACAAAGTTAAGGACAAAAATGTCAGCTACAACCTTGCTGCGACCTGACCGCCTCGCCGTATGCGCTACTGTAGTACGAGACGATTCACGAGCCTACGCCCCCAGTAGGCCGAGAGTAGAGATCGTATCGCCAGATAGAGGACGAAAGCGAGCCAAAGCGCATCCACTCCTATAGAGGGGCGCAGTAACCAATAGACAGCGAAGAATGTAATCCATGCGATCAGGACCGCTTGGCTCATGGGCTTACTTGTGGTGGCACCGACGAAGATGCCATCCCAGAGAAAAGCCCCAAATGAGGCGATTGGTACGAGTACGGCCCACAGCCTATGCTCTAGAGCATAGGCGAGCACATCAGCCTTGTCGCTCAGAAGATATAGCAATGGTTCGGCGAAGAAATAGAAGACCAGCGACATCAGCGGGGCTATCCCCCAGCCAATGGCGAAGAGCGCACGTAGCATGCCCTTGAGGTCTCCCCAGCGTTTGGCACCGATGTACTTACCCGTAAGTGCCTCGCCCGCGTAGGCAAAGCCATCCATGAAGTAGGCGAATATGGTGAAGAACTGCATCAGCAGGGTATTCCCTCCCAGCGGTACAGAGCCATAGGCACTACCGGCGTGTATGAAGTAGAGCGAGATCGACCCAAGCATCAGCGTGCGTAAGAGCAGGTACTTGGCGATATGCAGATAGGACGTTAGCTCCCCTAGCGAGTAGAAGTCTCTCATCTGTAGATGCACGAAGTATCGCCTATAGCGCAGAGCGGCTATGGCGACCATAATCGCTACCCCCGTGTACTGGGCTATGACCGTTCCCCAGGCTATCCCCTCTACGCCTAGTCCCCAGTATCTCACTAGAGCGAATGAGAAAGCGATGTTGAGGACGTTGCTGACGATCGTCGTGATCATCGGTACAATCGTATTCTGTATGCCTACAAACCAGCCATTCAACACGTAAAGGAGGAGGGCAGCAGGAGCTCCTAGATAGGCGACTTGCAGATAGGCGAGGATCTCGTCGTTGAGACTAGCCGAGCCGTCGTTGAGGGCTAAGCTAATCTGGCAGAGTAGCGGGCTGAGCAGGATAATGAGCATGCCCCCTATGAGGGCAACGGAGCTACCCACACAGATCTGCCGACATATCCGCCGCTCGTCTCCCCTGCCGTAGGCCTGTGCCGTGAAACCTGTGGTAGCCATACGTAGGAATCCCCATAGCCAAAAAGAGAAGTTCGCCACCATGGTAGCTAGAGCTACCGCTCCGATTGACTCAAGCGAGGGCATACGCCCAGCAATAGCTGTATCGGCCAGCGACAGTAGCGGAACGCTGATGTTGGAGATGATATTGGGAATAGCGAGCGATAGAATGCCAGCATATACCGCTCGCTTGGCTCGGCCTGTTTGGGATCTTGACATTTGTTAGTTTTTAACTAAAGAATCGATGAGTAGATATTTACCAGACTTCTTTGTGACGATGCCTTCGTCAATTAGTTCCGATAGGATGCGTCCGAGTGACGGACGGGTAACGCCCAGTAGCATAGCCATCTCTTCTTGAGTTCCAATCTGGCCATGTGTACGCAGATGACAGATCAGACGTTCTCTGAGGCTCTGTAGGCTTAGTAGGCTGATTTTTTGGCTCAAGAAGGCGCTTCGGTCCGATATCTCGCGCATGAAGGCGCGCATCACGCTAGGGTAGCGCTTCATTACATCAAGGAAGTATTCTTTGTCGAGGAATAGAACCTCACTATCACTCAAGGCTTCTACCCCTACGGGGAAAGTATTTTGGGTACTGTATATAAAAGCGGGGGCGAGGAGCTCTGGGGCTTCGAGTAGGTCTATCGTCAGTCGCTTCTGCTCTTCGCCAGTCATCTGTGCCCGTATCCTTCCACGAGTCAAGATCGTCAAAGCCCTTACACGCTCCCCCTGCCGGGCAATGATATCTCCAGTTTTGTAGGACGATACGCGACTCGGTGATTCTTGAATAAGCGTCCTAATTTCCTCCAAATCCAAGCCCTTGAATAAAGATAGCTCTTTTAGTAATGTTATATCCATTGTTTATCTTCATTGTGTCCCCCGATACTCTTCGCAGCTAGACTAGCCTTCTAGAAGGCGTAGCCCCTTTTGGGGGTGTTTCAGAATGCGGTAATCACAAGGCATTGTGAGGGCGCGGAGAGTTTACGACCGAGCCCGAATGTCGAAAATAACGCAGTGAGTGCCGTATGATGCAAAGCTCTCTGGAGATTGTATATAGAGTATCCCGCTTGCATACGTTCGTTAGTCCTCCAATAGTCCCTATATTCAAGTACCTATTATGCTGCCATCAATCTGTCCCACAAAGGTAAAAAAAGCGCAATAATCCCCAGCCTTCACAGGCGATAGGAGAGGTGCGTAGATAACGCACGATGAGCTTGGGTGGATTTTTGCCCCCACTGGTGTAGAGCCTTGAGTTCTACACTCCATCGACTGCCAAATCTGATGCGACTACCAAGGGCTAACCTGCCGCCTTGCCCCGAGAGCATTAAGAATCCGTATTCGTATCTCAGACGTGGCTCTGCTAGATAGAGCCTAGCCTCCCAGTGATCTGTATTGACAAGGGCTATCGATGCCCAGAGCGTAAGGTTAGGAGTAGGGGCATAGTTTATTCGGGTATACCCCATACGACCCCGCCTCTCTCCCACACGACTTATGGAGATTCCAGATGCTGTCTTCCAGTGCCCACTCTGGTAGGCTATATGTAGCCCCAAACGGAGGCGATTTTCGTGCTTCTCTTCTCGCTTATGTGAGAGTGCCATTCGCAGACTCCAATGGCCTAGGCTAGTTTCCAGAGATGAAATAAGCACGCGTCCGGCTCGCTCCTCTAGGGACGAGGAATCTCGGTACCAGTCGGCAGCTAGTTCTAGATGAGTGCGCGGCAGCAGCTCTTTTGTTCGGTAGTTGAGGCTTATTCCTGCTTCATTATTGGGTCGTAGCCTGTGGGTATGGCTCTGGGCATGATACGCCCAGTAGGTCGGGCTGATGTACCTAGCTCCGGCTTGTACTTCGCCCCAATACCTCGAGCGGTACTGCATCATCTGTACCCCAGCCCAGCCGCCTCGCTCTGCACGAGCTATTTCACCCCAGAGGCGTAGTCGAGCCGAGCGTGTTTGCCAGCGGTAGCTTAGACTAGCCATACGATGCGGACCAATATGCTCTAGAGCTTCTATCTCTCGAGCTCCTGAGGCTCTAGCCAGGCGGTAGTGGCCAAAAGATGTGCTCACAGCTTGTAGGGCTATGCTCCATCTGCTCTGCCGATAGCTGATCCGTCCGCCCCAGGTGTATAGGGGGATTTGCCTCCGTCGCTCCCAGTCCTGCTCTGTGCGGTGTAGCCCCTGCTCACTGAGGCCATAGATGTTACCCTCGTCGTTGATGCGTCCGTCTAGCTTACGACTCGAGTAGGCGAGGGACAGCTGTAGCTTTTCGCTTCCTAGCTCCACGGCAAGGCCTCTGCTCTTGGAGCTCTCGGCTAGAGAACTTACAGGCCTAACTCCCAAGCGTCGATACCCTTGCCAATAAGGAGCTCTGAGGCGAAAACCCTGATTGATGATGAGTCCTTCGCCCCAATGAATCCTATAGTCGCCCACTATGGCACGGTTCACTAAGCCCCATCGATCCAGTTGTAGGTGTCCTGCATAGGCATCGAACCCTCGATGGGGACCATATCTCCATGGCTCGTAGGCATCTTGCTTAGCCCCCAAGAAGGCTGAGAAGAGCTGTCCTCTGCGGTAGCTCCAGCGTAGTGCTACGGCATTACCCGAGCCTAGGTAGTCCTTGGGGACTTCCTTGTCTAGATGGTGCTGTGTATTCAGGGCGATAGAGGTACGCCCATCGCTACTTTCGTGTGCTCGATATGGAGCACCATCGGGGGGAGTACATGAGAGCAGGGGAGCGATCAGTCGAAGCGTAGCTTCGTCCCAACCCTCGATGGTCTTGAGGTCATAGAGCGAGGCAATCTGGCCGCCCTGATTGGTGCGGTAGAGGAGTAGCTGGTAGATCTGGTAGGGGGAGAGTAGGACTAGATCGCCTAGCTCCACGGCCGAGGCTCGGTTGATGTCTAGAGGCTCGAGTAGCAGCTCATCAATTCGCTCTAGGGCTACTTGCAGAGAGGTCTCGTCTATTAACCCATCTTCTAGGCGCTCGTTTAGTAGCCGCTCTAGATACTCGCGTGTGTTCTCTAGGCTGCTGACTTGAGCTAGAGTAGAGGCCAGAGAGAGGAGTATGCAGATGGCTAGCAGGCTTAGTCTGTGTAGGCTTATCCTTGGCATTAGTGCGGCATTAGGATGATGCTTTGGGCAATCTGTTCTCTCACGCGTCCATTACGTTCGCTCAGCTGTGCGACGAGTATGAGCTGACCTTGGGGGCTGGTCGGTAGCTCGTGCAGATCCCCCAAATTGTGAGCTAGTCGCTTACCCCATTGGCGTGCCACTCGGCCATCAGCCCGCCAGAGCATGGTTCCTGTGGGGGTGTATAGATATAGGCTAAGTTGCCACTTGCTCTCTTGGTCGGCTAGGCGAAGCAGGTCTATAAGGCTCTTTTGCTCGCCTTGGGATTCGTTATCTTGCTCCTGATAGCCGTCTCTGAGTGAGTTGGGTGCCGCTGGCGTCGCATAGCTAGAGCTCGCAAGAGCCGATCGCCAGCGTGCCTGCCTGCGGTCACTCACTACGACACGCTCTAGGGCAACCCCTTTCTTGCTCTTGAGCCCACGATCGAATAGATCTGGTGTGTACAGCACTTCATCTACAAGCTCCTCGGCTCGGTATAGAGCGATCAGACAGCCCGTATTGCTGAGCCGTGGTAGAGAGATTTTCTTGACTCTATCGGCAGGTGCGCTTGGGTAGTATCGCAACAAATCCTCTGGAGAGACACTTAGGGCGGTGTAGGAGTGGGCTGGGAGCTCCGCCAGATTGGCTAGGCTGACGAACTTGAGCTGTCTGTGGCTCTTGCCTACTCCCAACCTGTAGCCCTCTAGAGGGATAGGAGCTGCGTTGGGGTTGTATAGCTCAATGTATTCGGGTGCTCCTACATGAGGATTGGCCATGACCTCACTGAGCATTGGAGGTTGCTCGGCCGTCGTAGGCGGCCGAGTGTCGTCCTCGGGAGTCTCCTCCTGCTCTGACCATCTGTCATCTAGGCGAAGGTCTCTGAAGTGCATCCCGCGATGCCGTGTGGCCGTATAGACGCACACGACTCCGAAGCTATTGCTCCTCAGGGGCTTCATTTGCCACTCTGTTTGCTCGCGGTAGAGAACCCTGCCTGTCTCGTGGCGTAGGAGCCTAAACTCTAGGATCCCCTCGGGGCTGTAGCGTACATCATATCTAAGCCCTTGATAGAGCGCCTCGGGGATCTCTCCCGTATCTAGTAGGGGTTGCTCGCTGGTAAGGTTGAGTCGATTGCCTTGTGCCTCTCCCGCTCGCCAGTGGATGCGTAGGCTCACCAGCGCTACGCTACGGCGCGCACCTCCGCCGATGCTTAGAGCTAGGTAATCGTACTGGCGCGTCGCCTGATCCTGTTCATAGCAGCAGAGCAGGACATAGGCGTAGTTTTGGGCAGAGGGTGGCTGATCTAGGCGGACCACACCTTGCCAGCGCATACGCTCCCCTAGGAGGATATTGGTCGTGAGGATTTTGCGTCCCCTAGTGCGTGGTGATGAGAGCGAGAGCCAGCCCTCGGCTATCTCGAAGGCATCGGTATCGTGTCGCCAGATAGAGGTAGAGGGTCGGCCATCGACCTCTAGGTTAGCCTGCCAGATTTGGGCGGATAGAGGAGAGCTATGCAGTAGATATAGGCCAATAGCAATCCATCGTATGGTATATTGAGCAATTTCTTTCATAATAGCCTGTCTCGGTATTGTGGTGCTGTATTAAATCACTCAAATATACGCTATTGTTTGCCTATGCACAAAATGAGTAGGCTCTAAACAACCGAAAAAAGACTTCCCCACGGAAGAGTCTACTCTCCTATGGGGAAGTCAAATATCTGATTACTGCGCTTGACATCACCCCCCCAGCAAGGTGTCTCAGAATGCGCAAAATACAAGGCGCTAAGCCTAAGTCTAGCGAGAGCATGCTAGGGTATGTGACCGAAGCCGACGACGAAGTCCATGCGAAGCAAGTGTCGCAAGCAACACAGCATCTTGTGCATTATGACACAACCGCCCTACTCGGCTACTTGGTGAGCTCTAGCGATGCACAGGTCGCGAGTTCTTGTACAGATCAGGTCTACCTAGAGGCGTCCTCTTCTTCGTGAAGCTACTGCCGCGATCCAACTTAAGTCGCCTTCCAGAGGATAGGTTTGCGCCATCGAGAGACGCCAGCCATCTGTGTCCTAGCGTTTGCTTGTCGAGGGGTACACTATTATCTGTAGCCGTGTGGCTAGCAGGGTTTACAATAACGTCCCAGTCGTCCGACCAGTCAGTGGTCGCCTTGACGGTACGATAGGGTGGCATGAAAGGGAAGACCACACCCTCCTTACGCTTCTGAGTGTAGTAGTGCGCGCTATTGGTTTTGGCAAGTTCCTGCCTATAGCTATCGAATGTGCCAGAGAAGCCAAGGTTGCTCGCACCAATCGGTGCTGTCGTATCAATAACTTTCTTGATAGTTTTGGCCTGGTCGCAAAACTTAATCAACGCCAAGCCATCTCTCACGCTTCCACTGCCCGTGCCCGTATTGATATTCAAGACTTGTGTATCACAGCCGATAAAATATCTAAATCGCTTCTCCAATTCGTACCAAATCCTTTTTCGAGGCTCCTCGGGGAAGAACCCGGACCACCAAGGCCGAACCGTCGCATCATGCTGGGCATAGCAGGGGGAGCCGAGCAATACAATCTGTCCAGCCTCGAGACGCTTCTTGCCATCTACTAGGAATTGATTAAAAGGTCGCCTAAAATCTCCAGTAAAATTCCAGGCGTAGTCAGTTTCGTTCTTAGGAGTATCCTCCCCATCTACATGTTCCAGTCCATCCTTGTCTTCGTATCCTCGAATCATCTTACTTTGATCTAGGTAGCAGAGGGGGTAGAGCTCTGCCTCGTCAAGATTGTCAGTTTTATCACCACCTACAGTCCTATACTGCATTTTACTCCCATTAGAGACAAGGCGCACTAGAGCATAGTCGTCGAGATTGATGGGTAGCCTAGAGGTATTTTGCAGCTCAACGACAGAGAAGTTGAGGTTATCGATGAATTTATATACCAGCTCTGTAATCATTAGATCACCGCTAATGGTCGCGTAGAGGCGAGGGGTTCTACCTATCTGATTGGTAAAGTCGGCCTTCGTCTGATGTACCATGACCATAGGCTGTGTACGGAAGCTCTTTTGCTTGATGAATCGTATGTACTCCTGTATCTGTGCCGTTGTCTCAAATGGATTGACTTCCCAGGAAGGAGTGGGGAAGTACTCTTCCTGAGAGTGGGCAGAGTGGGCGTCGATCCAGAGGTAGGTAAAGCGCTTATCCTCAGCAGGGACTTGCTCCTTAGGCATTGCCCACTGCACATGGTAGGCGACGTCTGGGAAGTTGCCTGGGGGCTTAGCCCCCGAGGTGGGTCTTGGAGTAGTCAGCCCAAGCATGGCTCCTGCTACCATTGGCCCGTATTGTGTAGTTGGGACAGAGCTCTTGAAGAGTGCCATCGCCACATCTGCCTCCGCCATGGTCGCAGTCATGGGGGTAAGGCCTGTCGGTGCGTCGACAAATCTATCCGAGACCATGGGCATATCCCAGGGATAACCGCAGTTGAGATCCGATGCAGATGGCTTATACATCTTCAGCTTCTGAGCTTCGAGTAGCTTAGACTTGATGGGCACCCAATCAGGAATGCCAAATCCGTCGGTATTGCTCCCCTTTTTGTTGAAGGCAGTCTCTAGGCTTGCCTTGTCGAGCTTGTACTTGCCTTGGAAGTCAAACACATTGGAGATGATACCTGCGCGACGCATATCAATCCCCTCGTAGACATTGGCCGTAATCTGGTAGTTGAGCAAGAGCCCTTGAGGTTTGATTTTGAAGGTAACATTCTTCGCCAAGCGAACCAGGACATTGGGCTTATCGGTGATGATGGGGCTATCGCTAGAGGTTGCCCCCGTCTTAATCTCAAGCTGCTTCCAGTTGGAGATCAGTGGGATTTCTTGCTTCCCTGTCGAATACGAAAATCCGTTGTGTCCAGCCCACTTGGCAGATTCAGCTTTACGAGGCTCCCGTGCAGCTCCTGTGCCAGCGGTCTGGTTGTTGCCGACAAAGGCAATGACGTCTTCATCGCTACTACTGGCACTTAAATTATCCCTATCACTAGGCGTCTCGCCAAAGAGCGCGATGTCTTGACCGTTTTCTTGAGTAATACTCGCCTCGGCATCTAGGATAAACATGGCATGCCACGTCTCATCACTCTCGAAGGTAAAGAGGCTTTCATTCTTCTTCGGATTTTCTTTCTTCAGCCAGAAGCGTACCCTCCCCGAACGTCCTTTGGGGTCAACGGATATGAACTGAGCCTGACCTCTCTCGCGGATGAAGTCAACTTGCCCACCCTTCTCGCGCCTTAGGATTATGTCTGCTCCTATTTCTTGATCCTTAACAAATTTGAGGCGAGGGAAGCTTAGCTTCGCCTTATCGTCCGATTGAGCTCGATCAAACTCTAGGTCGATGCTCCTGAGCTGATCCTCCTCGGAGAGTAGCACATCACTCTCGAAAAAAGGAACATAGTCCTTCTCGAGAGAGTTGTTTGTATTAGGTTCGGGCTTGGGGAGTGGATCGTCTATGTGCTGAAACTTGTCCTGGCAAGCTACTAAGCTTATGCCTATCAGACATGCTCCTACAATTTTTATAAATTTCATGTTAGTCATTTGCTTAATGTTTTTAATTTAGTAGAACTCATCTCCGTCTTTGTAGTTGTCAACGTCTCCCTCAAGGTGGAGCGTTGACTCCGATGCATCATTGAGCAGGTTAAGGGGCGTCCTAAGGGTATGGAGCTTTGCCTCTGGACCCTGGTACTGCTGTTTGTCTTCGGACAAAGGGCTTTGGGTTGTTTTCAGTTTTGACATGATTGTTTCTTATTAGGTGATTGACAGACTTTATAGGCGATAAGCCAACCTGTGGGAGAGTCGCAACCTAGATGATTGAGCAAGGGAGAGGCTACCACCATCGGTCATCCCGAGAGGATTTTCGTTGGGGGATAGTTCTATCCGCTTTGCTCGCTTATCAATAGACTTCACGTCTAGATCTACTACCCCTGATGTGGCTTTGTATTTTTATTGATTTTACTAACTATCTACTCATCACTCGAGGTGATGGCTCCATGCACAATTTTCCTCTATAGAGCTAGGGCTCTATGACTCGTCGATACGAAGGGGAGCGGGAAATCCCATTCGGTAGCATGCACCAATGACCCCTTATTTTGGCTGTATGAGCCCAAAGGTGTCCTTTGTATATTATTGTGCTACAAAGGTATGAATTTTATTTGTAAAAAAGATATTCTTATTGTCTAATCTGCAAATTTGTTAGTCTACTCTAGGGGGTGTACCAGCAGCAACTTAGTCTGCGACCTCGACATTGGCACTCCTATTCGGTCAATTTGCTCTGCCTAGTAGACGAAGATATCGCACGCAAATTCGCTACAAGCTCATGAATATCCGAGAGGTCTGTTTAGTTTGTTTTTGGTTAAATAGTGTAGATAAATTGGCCTAGGATTGGAGCAGATGAGGAGACCGTTTCGGGGAAATTGGTTCGCCTTGGCGGAAAAACGCTTACAGATTTTTGGGGATTGTAGGACTAATTCGCTATGATGTGTACACACATCCTACAGGATTAGTGCAGAGAAAATCTGAAATCCTTGCTTCGTCTAGATTAAATTAGGCTAAACTCCATCTTATCTATCTGTATATTAGGGTGATGTGAAATATGCGTTTTAGGCGTCTATTTTTGTTCGGCTGGGACTAAGTGCCCAAACGAAGCTGAACGCGCTGTAGAGCCTCCTAGAGGCCAAATACGCGGTCTGCTGTTTTTACCCCTACTCAAGGCGTTTCTCTTATCAATATTCTGAAATTTGAGCTAAAATATAAATCTTACCCCTTTGACTTATCTCTCCGGTGCTGGCGCTAGGGAAGGAGGCAGATGTATCCAAACATTGCTTACATGCATCTATGTTTTTGAGGGCATTGTCTAGGGTAAATTAACAAATTGCAAGGTTCTTGAGCAAAAAACGAGTAACTTTGCTCAATGTAGTGTGCGAATTAGTAATTCGCAAAGTGTATCATTTAATAACTTAACGATGAAACTTCTCAAGGTAATTAGCAGAGCATCTATTCTGTGCTTGTTGCTAAGTTTGTTTTTCCCTTTAATCGCTCAGGCGCAAGATCAGCCAGTCATTAAGCTATCCGTAGATAAAGAGATTGGCGATGTTATTAGACTTGGCATCAAAGGAGCTCCAGACGTCCAAATCAAAGGCGTGAAGGAGGTTTTTCAGGGTGGTCTAGGCTGGTTTGACCATAAATCCTATACTCTTACTGCCAAAGAGGTGAGTATTGTAGGTCGGGTCGAAGAGCTAGATTGCTCGGATAATGATATTACCGAGCTAGAAATCGCTCAAAATCCGCACTTGGAGATCTTGGTGTGCCAAGATAATATGTTGCAGACTATCGATTTTTCCAAGAGTGCAGTTTTGCGTGATTTGATTGCTCGAGGGAATGTGTTTAGTACGTTGGATCTTCGCCCGTTGAAGAACCTCAATGCTCTAGCTCTGAGCTTCAACAAACTCTCGGGTATCGACCTAAGTGAGAATGCGAACCTCTATGATTTGCATTTGTCTGGTAACAACTTGACGAACCTAGATCTGAGCAAGAATAAGAAGCTGGCCTACTTGACATGCGAGAATAATGTCCAATTGACTTGGATTGAAATCGCTCCCGATAACAAGCTACTCAATCTAAATATCAATGGCAATAAGTTGTCTCCACATGCTATGGACTATTTGGTAAAGCGACTGCAGACTGTTCCAGAGGCAGCTAAGGAGAAGGATGGTAAGCTCGTGGTTGTAGACTCGAAGAACCCCAAAGAGATTCAAAAGCTAAGCCGCGCTACTGTAGCAATGGCTGTGGCGAAAGGCTGGAAGGTGCTTGATAGAAATGCCGAGAACCCTCAACCCTACGAGGGTGTGGATATTAACATCGAGGTCAAGCTCCCAGAGGTTGAGCACGCTCGTCTATCGGTCAAGGGTAACCCCAACCTCGAGGCAGTGCCATTCGGTACAGAGCTAGAGCTGGTTGTGGAGCCAGAGGTAGACTACAGGGTGGTCGAGGTCAAGGTAGATGGCGTAGTACTCAAGGCGCCATACAAGTTCGTCGTGACCAAAGAGCCAGAGATTGTGGTGGTGGTGAAGCACAAGACTTCGGTGCACGATGTGGTGGCTACGGCCTTCTCTCTACATCCCAACCCTGCCGTAAGCTATGTAGAGCTATCGGGGGGCGAGCCTGGTGCTACGGTACAGCTGCTAGACCTCTCTGGTCGCCTTGTACTAGAGCGCAAGCTCTCGACAGATGCTCGTGTGGATGTCTCCACGCTTGCCAAGGGTATCTACCTAATCAAGGTGGGCAAGCACGTGAGCAAGCTCTCGATTCGCTAAGCTTACGCCTAAGGTGAGTATAATAGAGGCGGTGTGTCGAGGTTCTGGATCGACACACCGCCTCTGCCTATAGGATTTATGCTCCTCAAGGGGCAATGGTGTGGTATATGGTTGATTCAAGGGACGTATACCCCCGTTTATTCGTCTGTAAAACAATGCTTTCATTTTGCAGGAATGAGGATTAACCACTATCTTCGTAAGCCAATAAACAGAGATTACAAGAGTAGACAAGACTAAATGGAAATAGTAGTTAGCGGTATTCGCCCCACTGGCAACTTGCACTTGGGCAACTACTTCGGGGCTGTATGCGCATTCGTCCAGATGCAGAAGGAGTACGATTGTCGTTTCTTCATCGCAGACTGGCACTCACTGACGACGCATCCGCACCCCGACAATATCGTGCGCAATGCTTATACAATCCTAGCTGAGTATCTGGCCTGTGGTCTAGACCCAGAGCAGGCAACTATCTACATACAGAGCGATGTGCCCGAGGTGCTGGAGCTCTACCTGTACCTCAATATGAATGCCTATCTGGGTGAGCTGGAGCGTACGACGAGCTTCAAAGAGAAAGCCCGTCAGCAACCCGACAACGTCAATGCTGGGCTGCTAACCTATCCGGCACTTATGGCAGCCGACATCCTACTACACAAGGGGGTAAAGGTGCCAGTAGGCAAGGATCAAGAGCAGAATATGGAGATGGCACGCAAGTTCGCGCGCCGCTTCAATACGATTTATGGGGTAGACTACTTTGCGGAGCCACAGAGCTACTCTCTAGCAGGCAAGGCGGTCAAAGTACCAGGGCTAGATGGTTCTGGCAAGATGGGCAAGAGCGACGGCAACTGCATCTACCTGATGGACGATGAGAAAACCATCAGCAAGAAGGTGATGAAGGCCGTAACGGATTCGGGTCCCACTGAGCCCAATAGTGAGAAACCAGAAGTGATACAGAATCTATTTACCTTCATGGAGATTGTGTCTAGCCCAGAGGTTTACCAGCACTTCGATGAGCTATACAACAACTGCTCCATTCGCTATGGCGATATGAAGAAGCAGCTTGCGGCCGATATCAACGCCTACGCTGCGCCTATCCGTGAGCGCATCGCTGAGTTTAGTGCAGACCAAGATTTGCTGCGTCGTATCGCTCGTGAGGGAGCAGAGCGTGCTCGTGAGCATGCGGCCAGGACAATCGAGGAGGTGCGTCACATCATCGGGTTTCGCTCGAGTAAATAATTAGACGTAATACAATATAAACGATAGATAACCCAACTCAAAGGGGAAAAATTATGGAAATACAAGGTAAGATCATCCACGTACTGCCTCTGCAGAGTGGAGTAGGCAAGGCCTCTGGCAAGGAGTGGAAGAAGCAGGACTATGTACTCGAGACGCTCGATGGGCAGTATCCCAAGAAGATTTGCTTCAATCTTTGGGGAGACAACATCGATCGCATCGGTCTACAAGTCGGCGAGGATGTGACGGTGCAGATTGATATCGAGAGCCGTGAGTTTAATGGTCGTTGGTACACAGAGGTGCGTGCTTGGCGAGTGGATCGTGGGCTAGTCTCTCTCTCCGCACCACAGCAGCAGGTAGCACCAGCGCCCACGCCTGCCAGCTACGCAGCACCACAACCACAGGGCTTCGATCCGCTCGGCTCGGCTCCTACTATGCCAGCCTCAGGCCTGGGGGCAGCACCAGCCGCCGCAGACGATCTGCCATTTTAGTTTGGGCTCGTCTTAGACATAGGTACGAGATAAATCAAAGGCTAGGCGGTGTGTCGGTATACGTCAAGTGCTATGCTGCGACACACCACCTAGCTACTTTTGTTTTCGACGATACGATTCTATGCGCATCACATTGCTGGTCATAGGCAAGACAGATAGCAAGGCTCTGGACGAACTGATTCAGGTCTATGTTGGTCGGATTGGGCATTACCTCCCATTTGACCTAAGGATATTGCCCGACGTCAAGCGTTCGGCCAAAACTACGCCTCAGTTACAGAAGGAGCTGGAGGGTCGAGAGCTACTGAAACAGATCGAACCTACAGATCGCCTTATCCTGCTCGACGAGCGGGGCAAGGCCTACACCAGCGTAGACTTCGCAAGACATCTCGAGGAGCGAATGGTCTCGGGAGAGCGGCGTATGGTCTTCGTCATCGGAGGTCCGTACGGCTTCTCGGCAGATGTTTATGCACGCGCCAACGAACAGATTACGCTGAGCCGTATGACCTTCTCTCACCAAATGGTACGCCTTTTCGCCGTAGAGCAGATCTACCGTGCGATGACTATTCTTCGTGGTGAGCCCTATCACCACGACTAACTTCAGATCCATTCTGTGAAATTATTTCGATTGCTCAAAGGGTATTTTTTGCGACTAAATCAGCACTTTTTCTATTGGTGCTTCGTCTTGGCACTACTCTTGCCCAATATCGTACTCTTCTGTACGTCCAATCTGCCTTATCCATATGCGCAAATCAACCTATACCTCCCCCTCGGAGTGTATATGGTGCTCTTGGCTCTGAGCAAACGCCCTGGGAAGATTATGATTTGGACAATCCCCTTCCTACTGCTCAATATCTTCCAGTTGGTGCTCCTGACTATCTTCTCGGGTAGCGTCGTGGCGGTGGATATGATACTAAACCTCTTCACCTCCAATAGTGATGAGGCTGGCGAACTGCTAGGAGGGATCATTCTGCCCATCTTGGGGGTACTGGCCATCTATGTGCCAGTGGTGCTGTTCTCCGTGAGATCTAGGCGCATGAAGGGCGAACTTGGGCTCAAGCTGCGCCGTACGCTGATCTATAGCGGGTTAGGTCTGGCCACTATTATGTTTGCTTCGTCTTTCCGCCCAGATGAGCGATTGTCCAGCTATAGGCTATACAACGAGGTTTATCCGCTGAGCGTCTTCAACAATATGCGCATCGCTCTAGGCAAGCTACAAGAAGTAGCCAACTACGAGGAGACGTCTGCAGGCTTTCGCTACAATGCCACAAGCGTACGTCCTAGTGACCTTGAGGAGGTCTACATCTTCGTACTGGGAGAAACCTCTAGAGCATATAGCTGGGAGCTCTATGGCTATCCAAGAGCTACGAACCCAAGGCTCATGCAGCGTCGGGAACAAATGAGCGTCTTCACGGACGTCATCACGCAGTCCAATACAACCTACAAGAGCGTCCCCATATTGCTCTCGCCTGCCGACGCTCATCATACTGCGGATTTGCCCAAGGTCAAAGGGTTGCTTACCGCCATGCGAGAGGCAGGCTTCTATACAATCTATCTGAGCAATCAGCCCGAGAATAGGAGCTTTGTGGATTTCTTCGCTATGCAGGCCAATCAGCATCACCGCATCAAGCAGGAGCTATACGAGGGCGTTTCGCTTCTGGACCGTCAGCCAATCTATGATACCGATATGCTGCCGTATGTCGATCGTGCGCTTGCTGCTGGTCATCGCAAGCTCTTCATCGTGCTACATACCTATGGAGCGCACTTTAGCTACAAGGATCGTTATCCCCGTGAGCAGGCTCACTTCCTCGACGACCAGGCCGAGCGTGCTTCCGTCCGCGAGCGAGAGCGATTGATCAATGGCTACGACAACGCTATCCGTCTGACGGATCTGCTGCTCGATAGTCTGATGACTAGACTGGAAGCTAGGGCTAATGCCTCTACGGCACTCTTCTATATCAGTGACCATGGCGAGGATGTCTACGACGACGAACGAGAACGCATCTTACACTCCTCGCCATCTCTCTCCTATTATCAACTTCACGTCCCTGCGATTTTCTGGGCTTCTCCAACATATCGACAGCTCTTCTCCGAGCGTGTAGAAGGTGCTATGGGCAATGTGTCGAAGCCTGTTTCCTCCAATGTTACGTTCCATACACTGCTTGATATGGCTGGAGTGCAGACTACCTATCGCTCCGATAGCCTCTCGCTACTTCGCCGAGAGCTTGAGGTCGGCCCTCGCGTTTATCTCAATGATCGCTACGAGTGCGTTAAGCTCGGAGAGCTAGGTCTACAAGAGGAAGACCGTACGATGTGGAGGCGTATGAGGCTCGCTCCCTATTGGCAGGAGTAGACAAACCCTAGGTACACATAAACAAAATAAAGGTGCTGTGGCGAAATTCCATAGCACCTTTATTATGTCTAGGAGCGAGATTACCAATCTTCAATTATAGCTTCGGCATAGGTAATATAGAGATCCTATGGAGAGCGTAAGCAATCAATCGAATTAATAGGTATAGGTTGCAGGCGCAAAACGTAT
>JAUMYV010000035.1 GCA_030528445.1 Porphyromonadaceae bacterium
CTATATAGAGCTAAGCTTGCTCTAGAGAATGTCATTAGAGAGTTTTGCAAAAGTTCTCCTGTATAAAATCATTGCTATGACAGATGGAGTCATCTTCCTGTCCATATGGTTCTCAAACTAGGTATGCGGTTTGTTTTCGGCGTTTTTTGTGATTTCTTAGTTCAAGACATGTCTAATTGGGCAGGATTTTGTAATTTTGTGTCAAACGCTCAATTTGGGGTGTTTTTACTTAGGATGCGTATATTCAATTCATTTGGGAAGCTGATATTTGCCTCGCTACTGCTCCTCTCCTGGCAATGGGGTGGAGCACAGTCTTTTCGTATAGATGGCGTGCAGCATCAGCTTGCCGGGAGCAATGATCTAGAGCGCTTGCAGGTCTATGTACTCATGGGGCGAGCCGAGAGCCTAGCTCTCGAGGGAGACGCTACGGCTAGCGTTTGGCGCTATAGCCAAGATGCCCTGCAGGCGGAGCCTGTGTCGAGAGCTGTCTACAGCTCGGAGCTCAAGGCTTGGCTCATCAATCAGCCAGAGTCGGGATATGGCTATTTCGTTCGTCAGGCCGAGGGATTGCCTCGTTACTGCTTCTTGATTGACTACGCAGCTGCTCAGCTCGACATTACTGCCCTATCTGTAGATCTACACCCTAGTGATCCTTGCTCTCGTACGCTTCTCGTGGGGCAGGGGGCTATCCCCTCGCTTGCTTATTACACGCCTAGTGGTGTGCCACGTACTCTAGCGCGCGATCTGTCTCTGCGCTACGATCAGCTCGTCTGGGATGAGACGAGTCGTAGCTTTCGCCGAGAGCAGCAGAGGAGCATCGTGGAGGCGCAGGGCGATCATATTGAGCTAGAGTCGTCTCTGGCCGATACGCCCTACACACTAGAGGGAGACAAGTGGACGAAGGCTTTCGGTCTAGATGCTCGCCCTATTACCTCCTCGGTCGTAGAGACCAATCGTCTGGCAGTGTATCCGAGGGTAGAGATAGAGGGATACAAGGCGGACAAAGATGTCGATTGGGAGAATCTATCAGCTCCTGCCACGCTACAGTTGGTCGCTGTTGGCAATGAACCCTCTGTTGCTAAATATCAGTGGCGAATAGATCGCATCGAGGATAACGCTCCCGTACTCAACTATACAGGTGCAGAGGCTACCTACACATTCAATCAGTCTGGGCGATATCGTATTCGCCTAGATGTTAGCAATCGTTCGGGGACTTGCTTTGACAATAGTTTCGAGCAGATTGTCCGCATTACGGAGTCGAGTTTGGAGATCCCCAATACTTTTAGCCCTGGTTCTAGTCCTGGGGTTAATGATGTTTTCAAAGTACTCGCTCGTTCACTGATCCGTTTCGATGCACGTATCTTCAGCCCCTCGGGGCAAGAACTCTATCACTGGACCGATCCCAACGGAGGCTGGGATGGGCATTACAGAGGGCGCATCGTTCCCTCTGGGGTTTATTACTACGTGATTAGAGCCGAGGGGTCGGATGGAGTGAAGTACAATCGTAAAGGCTCGATCAGTATTCTCAAGAGCGAGTTTGATGCCCCTGAAACTAGACCACAGGGGTAATGCCCGTTTGGGGAAGAATTAGGATAAAAGTTTAGATGCAAGATATAGAAATAAGAGGCGCAAGAGTTCATAACCTCAAGAATATAGATGCTCACATACCTCGCTACTCGCTCTCGGTACTTACGGGGCTTAGCGGTAGTGGCAAGTCGTCACTTGCCTTCGACACGATTTTTGCCGAGGGACAGAGGCGATATATAGATACTTTCAGTGCCTACGCCCGTGGGTTTCTAGGAGGAGGTATGGAGCGACCAGATGTCGATGACATTCAGGGGTTGGGGCCAGTAATCTCGATTGACCAGAAGACAACAAACCGAAATCCGCGCTCTACGGTCGGTACGGTAACCGAAATCTACGACTTCTTTCGCTTGCTCTACGCTAGAGCTGGCGAGGCCATGTCTTACCTCTCGGGTAAGCCTATGGTGCGCTATACCGAGGCACAGATACTAGACCTCATCATAGGACGCTATCAAGGACGCAAGGTACTGCTGCTTGCTCCTGTGGTCAAGCAGCGTAAGGGACACTACAAGGAGCTCTTCGAGCACCTGCGCAAAAAAGGCTACCTATCTGTACGTGTCGATGGTGAACTCCGCGAGATTACTTATGGGATGAAGCTAGACCGCTACAAGCTCCATAGTGTGGAGGTGCAGACCGATAAGCTAATTGTGGGCGAGGAGCATCGAACTCGATTATCTGGTAGTGTCAATTTGGCAATGCGCGAGGGTGATGGCGTGATGATGGTGATGGACGTCGAGACGCGGCAGATGAGCTACTACAGCCGTAAGCTGATGTGCCCAGAGACAGGGTTGGCCTATAGCGATCCTGCACCACACAACTTCTCCTTCAACTCCCCCAATGGCTATTGCCCACACTGTAGAGGGCTGGGCGAGGTCAAGATACTAGACCGCGAGGCTATCATACCAGATCCTAGCTTGAGCGTCTACAAAGGCGGAATAGCGCCATTGGGTAAGCATAGGGGGATTCTCGTCTTTAGGCTACTTGAGGGGCTATTCGCCCGTCACGAAGCCAACATCAAAACCCCAATCAGTGAGCTCCCCGAGGGGCTGATTGAGGAGATACTCTATGGAACGGTCGATGGCATCGCGATTGACCATAAGGAGTTCTATGGTACGGGAACATTCTCTGTCAACTATAATGGACTGGCCGAGTATCTACCCGAGCTTAGTGGCGAGGAGTTGGACTACAATGCCAATAAATGGGCGATGCAGTTTATGAAGACTGAGGTATGCCCTGAGTGCCGGGGACTTCGGCTAAACAAAGAAGCTCTGCACTACTACATAGATGGTAAGAATATCGGGGAGCTAGGTGAGCTGGAGCTCACGACACTGGCCACTTGGCTCGAGGGTATAGAGGAGCGACTCAGTGGGGCTCAACGTGCTATCGCCACAGAGGTGCTCAAAGAGATTCGTAAACGTACCTCTTTTCTCCTCGATGTAGGGCTCGGCTATCTCTCTATGAATCGCTCTGCTGCCACCCTCTCAGGGGGCGAGAGCCAGCGGATTCGCCTAGCCACACAGATAGGCACACAGCTCGTCGAGGTGCTGTATATCCTAGATGAGCCCAGTATCGGTCTGCATCAGAGAGACAATATGCGCCTGATTGATTCGCTCAAGAAGCTAAGGGATCTAGGCAATACCGTCATCGTCGTGGAGCACGATAAGGATATGATGCTACAGGCCGACCATGTGATCGATATGGGGCCTAAGGCAGGTCGCCTGGGCGGTCAGGTAGTTTTTCAAGGTACACCCAAGGCTATGATGACCGCTCGCACCATCACGGCGCAGTACATCAGTGGCGATATGTCGATTGAGGTGCCAAAGGTAAGAAGACAAGGATCGGGTGAGGTGCTACGCATACGAGGAGCTATGGGGAATAATCTCCGTGGAATCGATGTAGAGATACCCCTCGGTACATTTGTTTGTGTGACGGGAGTATCGGGCAGTGGCAAGAGTACGCTGATCAACCAGACGCTCTATCCGGCCATCAGCCAGAGGCTCTATCGCTCGCTTGAGGAGCCTATGCCCCACGATGGCATCGACGGTATTGAGCTCATCGACAAGGTCGTCTCCGTAGATCAGGCTCCTATCGGGCGTACGCCACGCAGCAATCCTGCAACTTATACAGGATTATTTACGGATATTCGCAATCTATTCGTAAATTTACCAGAAAGTAAGATGAGAGGGTACAAGCCTGGGCGTTTTTCTTTCAATGTTTCGGGGGGGAGATGTGATGCGTGTCGAGGAAATGGTTACAAGAGCATAGAGATGAACTTCCTGCCCGATGTGCTAGTACCTTGTGAGGTCTGTCACGGAAGGCGCTACAATCGAGAGACGCTTGAGGTGCGCTTCAAGGGCAAGTCTATCGCAGATGTACTCGATATGACGATTAATATGGCCGTGGAGTTCTTTGAGCATGTACCACATATCCTCAAGAAGCTACTCGTGCTACAGGAGGTTGGCCTCGGCTACATCAAGCTAGGGCAGTCCTCGACCACGCTCTCTGGGGGTGAGAGTCAGCGCATCAAGCTAGCTACGGAGCTATCCAAGCGAGATACAGGGCGCACGATGTACATCCTAGACGAGCCCACTACGGGGTTACACTTTGAGGATATACGCGTATTGATAGGCATTCTAAATCGCTTGGTCGAGAGAGGTAATACGATTGTAGTCATTGAGCATAACCTAGACGTCGTCAAGTGTGCAGACTACCTAATAGAGATTGGCCCGGAGGGTGGTAGAGAGGGTGGACAGCTCGTCTACTCGGGTACGCCAGAGGGTTTGGCTGGGTGTAAGCAGAGCCAGACTGCTCCATTCCTGAAGGCCGAATTGAGTGCAAAATGATTGAGTTAGTAACTATGGATGTATTTACACTATTTGAGCTATGAAAATAGAGAGTCGTTTATCTAATAAGATCTGCCCCGAAGGCATGTCTATAGAGGACTGGCAAGTTGCCTTGCGTCGTGAACATGCCCAACAAGCAGACTTCACCGTAGAGCACCTCGATGACAACCGCATCTGGGGGGATTATTTGGTTAGTAGTGGGGCGGGGCGTTACCGAACTGCATTCAGAGGCGTACGCAGCGATCGGAACTTTTGCTCTTGCCTCGACTTCAGAACCAATGGTCTTGGGACATGTAAGCACCTAGAGGCCGTAGCGCTCTATTTGCAGCAGCATGTAGAGGGCTATCCATGGGCTGGTATGACTTATAACCCGCCCTATTCCTCCATCTATGTCAGCTATAAGGGAGGGCGAAGCATTCGTATGCGCTTAGGGGATCAGTTTACTATGGAGTATCTGCAGCTCTATAAGAAGTACTTTACCGAAGATGGCGTCCTGCCGCCCGAGAACTATCATCTGCTTTCGGAGATATGTGAGCAGGCTAAGGCTATCTCTAGCACCTTTCGTTGCTATGAAGATGTAGAGGAATTTGTGCGCGAATACATCCGTGAGGAGACCTGGCGACTAGAGTTGAGAAACAGCTTCCCAGAGAGTATGATCCCATGGGATCGTATTGAGTATTCGCCAAAAGATCGCTATATGGAGGAGCTTCTCTACCAACTCTGCTACAGGCACTGTAGTCTAATGGTGGGTACCAAGTCCCCCAACTTTGCACATCTGGTGGCGAGATTGGTCGAGGAGGTCTATCAGGGAGTAGAGCAGATACATCAAGGATATGTAGTACTAGACAGCGAAACAGATGTGAATATGTGGCGGTCGATTATGATGCTCTATCAAGAGTTTGCCCAGTTGCCCATACGCATCCTTACCTGCAGTGAGTTTGCAGCACTACCACTGGGTGACCATCTGTATACGACCTTCGTCTATGTAGACAATGCCGATCGTCTCAAAGAGTGGAAGAATAATGTATCTGTGACAATTAAGAAGATGCACATAGAGCATCTCTTTATGCGCATTGATACGCTTCGTAAGCTTACGCCCGTACAGCTCTCCTCCATTCTACAGCACATTAGCCCATTTGTGATTGGGCCATTCTATAAGTTCATCCATAAGTATCGTCCTCTCTTTCCTCTGCTCGATGATGGTAGCAATATGCCAGAGGAAGCCTCGAAGTACATTACCCTATGTACCGAGGTTGTGAGTCAGCCGATACGCATTCCGCAGACTGATATTGGTGTGAATAGGAATCTACAGAGTATGACGAGCCCAGAGAGAGTCGAGCTATTTGTCGAGACTCTCAAGTCGGTGCTAGATGATCCAGAGGCCTGCCAGATACTCAAAGAAAAACTAAGCTCACTGTAAGTTAGATGCAAGACCCTATTGGTTTAGAATACCTCAATGATCTCAACTCTGCTCAGCGCGAGGCTGTCGTCTACAACGATGGCCCCGCGCTAGTCATTGCAGGAGCGGGCAGTGGCAAGACCCGTGTATTAGTCTACAAGCTCCTGCACTTGATTCGCTGTGGCTATCCGCCCTACAAGCTCATGGCTCTGACCTTCACGAACAAAGCCGCGCGCGAGATGCGACAGCGCATCAGTCTCTATGCTCCAGAGCAAGCTCGCTTCATACGTATGGGGACGTTTCACTCCATCTTCATGCAGATCCTGCGCATCCATGCAGAGCTACTGGGCTATACATCATCGTTCTCCATCTACAATACGACCGATAGTAAAAATAGGATTAAGGCGATTATCAAGCTGATGGGTCTCGACGACAAGGTCTATAAGCCAGCAGTCGTGCTCCATCGTATTTCGTCTGCCAAGAATCGCCTTATCAGTCCAGAGACCTATCGGGCCACTGTAGACCTACTCCGAGCCGATGCCAAAGCGCAGATGCCTAGCCTTAGCGAGCTATACACGAGATACTCGGCAGAGCTCAAGCAGAATAATGCGATGGATTTCGATGATCTGCTTTTCCAAATCAATGTGCTCTTTCGCGATTATCCAGATGTGCTGGCTCATTGGCAGGAGCGTATAGACTATTTGCTTATAGATGAGTATCAGGATACCAACTTTGCGCAATACATGATCGCCAAACAGCTGATGCAGCACAAGGGGGCAATCTTCGTGGTCGGCGATGATGCCCAGAGCATTTACTCATTTAGAGGTGCCAATCTGGAGAATATGCTTGGATTCAAGAAAACTTTCCCCACGGCCAAGACCTTCAAGCTAGAGCAGAACTATCGCTCTTCGCAGACTATCGTACAGGCGGCCGGAGCATTGATTGCACATAATCAGAATCAGATTCCCAAAGATGTCTTCTCTCTCGGCGATATCGGAGAGCAGATAGAGCTACACGAGACCTACTCTGCCGACCTCGAGGCTATGTGGGTCTGCAAAACAATCGAGCAGCTTAGGGACAGGTATGGAGCGAACTACGAGGACTGCGCCGTACTGTATCGGACAAATGCGCAGAGCCGTATCTTGGAGCAGGTGTTTCGTAGGATGAACATTCCATTTCGCATCTATGGCGGTAGGTCTTTCTTCGACCACAAGGAGATTATGGATGTCATCGCTTACCTGCGTCTGATGATTAATCCGTATGACAACGAGTCGCTTCTACGCATTATCAACTATCCTCGTAGAGGGATTGGGGATACCACGGTGCAGAAGATGCAACAGGCTGCTAATCTACAAGGTGTCTCTGTGGCAGATGTACTAGCTGCCCCCGCAGCGATGGGGCTGACCTTCAACAAAGGGACTCTTGCCAAACTCCAGAGTTTCCACCAGCTACTAGAGGATATGCGTGCGCTTATGAAGACCGAATTGCAGTTCTTCGACTTAGCCCAACAGCTGATTACCCGAACGGGTATCCCCCTTGATCTAATGAGTGACAATAGTGGCGAAGGTAAGATGCGACAGCAGAATGTCAAAGAACTATTGGCAAGCATCAAAGAATACGAGTTAAATAACCTAGAGGCAGGCACAGAACCTTCGCTAGAGAGTTATTTGAGCGAAATTTCGCTCATGACAGATCAGGATACTGGTGCGGAGGATGAAGTCGGCGTTACAGCGATGACGATGCACGCCTCCAAGGGGTTAGAGTTCCCCCACGTATTTATAGTAGGTCTAGATGAACCTCTATTCCCGTCTTACAAGCATGGCGAGCCAGACGATCTAGAGGAGGAGCGACGTCTATTCTATGTCGCCTTGACTAGAGCAGAGAAGACCTGTCATATAGGCTACGTACGCGAGCGGTTCATCAACGGGCAGACGACATTCGTTCGCCCTAGTCGCTTCCTCCGAGAGCTACCCCCAAATTTGCTTAGGCATAATGCTGCGGCTAGGAGCACATTAGCCTTGCAGCAGGAGCGAGAGCATGACTTCTGGGGCCACCGCTCCAATAAACAAGAGGGAGCCTCCCTGCCCAAAACATTTACTACGGATAGATCATTCTTGCCTACAAATGGAGGACGCATGAAGCACCTCGGGCGTAGGAGCACCGATGATCCTCTACCGAAGAAGCATAGAGAGCTCGGTGACTTCAAAGTTGGGATGCGTGTCCTACACAAAAGATTTGGCCAGGGAGAGATTCTAGATATCGAGCAAGGCGCCGAAGCTACGGCAACGATTTGCTTCGATGATGGCAATACGCGTAAGCTCTTGCTACGCTTCCTCAATATCAGCGTCGTGGAGTAACACACCAGTACGAGCAAGCGTGTTGAGGAATGCTCGGAAAGATGTACTTTTGTGACCTAAAACTATTGTATAACGAATAAATTAGGACGGTATAGATATATGATGACGTCAAAGGAAATCCGTGCATCGTACAAATCATTTTTTCAGAGCAAAGGCCACCAGATCGTGCCTAGTGCTCCGATGGTAATCAAGGGAGACCCTACTCTGATGTTTACCAATGCAGGGATGAATCAATTTAAGGATATTATTCTCGGTCATGCAGAGATTAAGTACCCACGCGTTGCAGACTCGCAGAAGTGTCTTCGCGTCAGCGGTAAGCATAATGACCTTGAGGAGGTAGGGCATGACACCTATCACCACACGATGTTTGAGATGCTTGGAAACTGGTCGTTTGGCGACTACTTCAAGCGTGAGGCTATCGAATGGGCTTGGGAGTACCTCACCGAGGTGCTAGGTGTAGATAAGAATCGTCTCTACGTGACGGTATTCGAGGGATCAGCCGAAGATAACCTAGAGAGAGATGATGAAGCTGCTTCTATTTGGGCGCAGTTCTTACCTAGCGAGCGCATCATCAATGGCAATAAGAAGGACAACTTCTGGGAAATGGGTGATCAAGGTCCATGCGGTCCTTGCTCCGAGATTCATATTGATATTCGCTCGGACGAGGAGCGTGCACGAGTGGATGGTCTGACCCTCGTTAATCAGAGCCACCCTCAGGTCATCGAGATCTGGAACCTCGTCTTCATGCAGTACAACCGCAAGGCGGATGGTTCGCTCGATAACCTGCCTAATAAGGTTATTGATACGGGTATGGGCTTTGAGCGTCTCTGTATGGCGATACAGGGTAAGACCTCAAATTATGATACCGACATCTTCACGCCAGTCATTCAGACCATTGCCACGCTAACGGGCATCGAATACGGTCAAACTAAGGAAACGGATATTGCGATGCGTGTGATCGCAGATCATATCCGTACGATTGCCTTTGCTATTACAGACGGTCAGCTCCCATCCAATGCCAAGGCTGGGTATGTCATTCGTCGTATCCTACGCCGTGCGGTTCGTTATGGCTATACTTTCCTTGGGCGCAGAGATGCTTTTATGTACACGCTCATCCCTGCACTTATTGAGACGATGGGAGATGCTTATCCTGAGCTAATTTCTGGTCGCGACCTCATCCAACGGGTGATGAAAGAAGAGGAAGAGAGCTTCTTGCGTACTCTAGAGACTGGTATTCGTTTGCTTGACAAAAAAATAGAGGATGCGAAGGCCTCTGGTGTCAAGACCCTAACAGGCGAAGATGCGTTCATTCTATACGATACGTACGGCTTCCCATCGGATCTGACGGCTCTAATCCTGCAGGAGCATGGTATGAGTGTTGACGAGGCGGGCTTCGATACCTCAATGCAGAAGCAGAGAGAGCGTGCTCGCAACGCTGCAGCCATAGATGCCGAAGACTGGCATGTGGTGTGTGAGGGTGAAACTCGGTTCATCGGCTATGATTTTACAGAGGTAGAAACCGAAATTCTACGCTATCGCAAGGTAAACCAAAAGAATAAGGAATACTTCCAGGTCGTGCTTTCTGCCACTCCATTCTATGCAGAGATGGGTGGACAGGTAGGAGATAGCGGTTACCTCTGCGACGGCACCAATAAGTATGAGGTCTTCGACACGAAAAGGGAGAATAATCTAGCAGTTCATCTGATGAAGAAGCTCCCAGAGGATGTAACGGCTCACTTCGCTGCCCATATTGACTTGGAGCGCAGACGTGCCGCAGAGGCCAACCATACGGCTACTCACCTGCTGCACGAAGCCCTAAGAGAGGTGCTTGGTGAGCATGTAGAGCAGAAGGGCTCGTTCGTTTCACCCGAGGTCTTGCGCTTCGATTTTGCTCACTTCTCCAAGGTAGAGCCTGAGCAGCTACGTACTGTGGAGCGTTTGGTTAATGCTCGTATCCGTGCCAATATGGTGCGCGAAGAATTTCGCAATGTCCCCATTGCCGAGGCTCAAGCTATGGGGGCTATGGCTCTATTCGGTGAGAAGTACGGCGAGGAGGTACGTGTCCTCAAGTATGGCACCTCGATTGAGCTCTGTGGTGGTACGCACGTAAGTGCTACGGGAGTGATTGGATTCTTCCGTATTCTCTCAGAGAGTTCCGTGGCTGCAGGTGTACGTCGTATCGAAGCCGTAACTGGTGCTGGTGCAGAGCGCGTACTCTATGAGGTGGAGGATACGCTTCGATCAATTCGTGAGCTCTTCAACAATAGCCCACAGCTCATCACCGCGATTAAGAAGACTATAGAGGAGAATGCAGAGCTGGGTAAACAAGTACAGGAGCTTGTGAAGGCACAGATTGCCAAGTATAAGGCTGCTCTGCTAGAGAGAAGAGAGGAGCTGTCTGGTGTGCGTCTTTTCATCGTGCGCGAAGACTTCCCTGCCGATGCTATCAAGGATCTAGCCTTCCAACTATCGGGTGAGCTACAGGAGAGCTTCCTATTTATTGCTGGTAATCAGACTCCAGATGGCAAATGCAGCCTTACACTTATGCTAAGTAAGGATTTAGTAGAGCAGAGAGGCTGGAATGCTGCCAATCTCATTCGCTCAGCAGCCAAATATATACAAGGTGGCGGTGGCGGTCAGCCACACTTTGCTACGGCTGGCGGTAAGAGGCCCGAAGGCCTTGGTGCAGCCATTGAGCAGGTACTCTTGGATACAGAACTCAAGAGCTAGCCTGGAACTAGTCGATCTCAAAAATCCTAGGCTCTGTCCCCCAAAAGGGTAGAGCTTAGGATTTTTTAATTTATGCTACTCCCTCTGAACTAGATATTATAGGGGAAAAGCATTATAACCTTAGAGGGGATTAAGGATATCCAATTATGGGACGTCTAGGTAGGGTTGCTTCCACCGCAAGGTGAAAGTAGCGTTAGAGACACTACGTGGAGATGTTGCAGTGCTATTATGTTACTCCTACCAATTGATCTAATGAGTTTGTTTGATTTTGAAATTCCTCTAGATTTTTAGTTAGTTTTTAGTATGTCTGGTTTTTGATTTGTTGATTTTAGTTTATATATTTGTCCTGTTTTAGTTACTAATATTAATTCTTTGCTATCATGACAAGAATCTTTACCAGTTTTTTTGCATTGCTATTTGCCTCTAGTGCAGTTTTTGCTCAGAAGCAAACGGCGAGCGACTCAGAGGGGTTAGTTCTCAAGGCTCACTATGCCAAAGGGCCTATCGCGACTCAAGCGGCCCCAGCTTCTTATTTTGGCTATGCAGACGCAACCGTAGAGCAGCTTGCATTTGTAGGGGTAAATCAGGATGCTATTATTGGCCAAGCCATTAAGCTGCCTGCCATGGGAGGCAATAAACTGAAGAAAGTTCGTTTCCATGCCAATCAGGATAGTCAGGACGGAAATGTCTTCGTTATTGCCACATCTAGTAGCGAGCTCAAACTTGTGCAGAATCTTCAGATTAAGACAGGTTGGAACGATGTTACACTCTCTACTCCTTTTGAGATGGTCAATAGTGAGGAGTATTATGTTGGATATCAGATTAAGGCCAAAGCCCAGCCCGGACCTCTATCTTTCGATGATCAAAGAGGGCAGACAACGCCAGGCGTTAATATGGTTCTTACAAGCGCATCCATGTTCAATATGTCTAAGCCTTTGGTTAATAGAAAGGAGTATTTGAACCTCGACGATGCTGGTCTCAACTTTGGTAATTCCATGATTTTCGTAGAAGTTGACGATAACAAGGGGCTTTTGGACAATGTGGCTCAGCTAATCAACGCAACTCTGCTCTCGGCAGATGAATTGAAGGCAGGCGCAGAAGCTAAGTTTAAGGTTACAGTTCGCAACCTTGGGTTTAAGCCTATCACAAGCGCTACTTTTGCCGTGAAGTCAACACTCAAGGGACAGGAAGTACAGCAGGAGCTGACAGGTCTGAATATTGCACCACAGGCGAAGGCTGAGCTAGAGCTTAAGATGAAGGCTCCTCAGCGTGGACTTGGTATTGCATCAGCTAGACTAGCGAAGGTAAATAGTAAGAATGCTTGGTTCAACAACGCTGGGTTAGTTCCCTATCGTGTTGCTACGCCTAATGGAGAGGGAGACCGCAAGACAGTTCTTCTAGAGCGTTTCACGACGGAGAAATGTGGCAACTGCCCTCGTGTAGATAAGCCAATTAAGGAGACCATTCAGCAGATGGAGAGTAATGGGTTTGAGGTTAGCTACATCGCCCATCATGCTGGGTTCTATACAGACTTCTTGACTCTGAACGAATCTATTGAGCTTCTTCCATACGCCTTCAATAAAGCTGGTAGGACGTTTGCTCCAGCATTTATGGTAAATCGATTCCCATCTACCGACTTGAGCAAGGACAATGGAGCAGAGCTAGCCTGCCTACAGTCACTCGATACTAGAACCAACGCTGCTTTGCAGTCTAAGGAAGCCGTTCGTTTTACTCGATACGTTAAGATAGAGAAAGAGGGTAAGTACGCTCTAGAAGTAGAGGGAGTCGCTGGTTATGTTGACTTAGACAATTTCTACTTGACAGCTGTGATTACAGAAGATGGTGTTCCTGCTCGCCAGCAGGCTGGCGCATCTGCAGGCTATCTGCACGATGGTGCTGCTCGCGCATTTATGACACCCGCTCTAGGTAAGCTTATCACACCTAATGCAGATGGTACATTCAAGGTAACAACGGATGCTGTAGAGCTGGAAGATGATTGGCAGAAAGAGAAGATGAAGATTGTGTTCTTCGTTCATAAGAATATGTCCTCTCCTCTCATTGACCAAAGACAGGTGTATGCCTCCAAGTCATTTGCCTTCAATAGCACAGGCGCAGCAGAGCAGCTCCTCGATGCCAAGGCTCCTCGCATCTATACCCACGAAGGATATCTAGTAGTTGATGCCGATGTATCTGAGCTGGCTGTCTATGACCTAGCTGGTTGCCTCGTGAGCACATCTGCAGACCGCAGACTTGCCAAGGGCGTGTACGTAGTACGAGTGGCCAATACCTATGGCACTTTCTCACAGAAGGTGATTGTAGAGTAAATTGACAGCATCTGATCTCCCACTCAATGCTTGTAGCCTAATCGCTAGGCTTGGAGGAGAGTAGGGGATATCTAGGGGCAAGGTCGAGAATTTCTTGACCTTGCCCCTAGTCATTTCCATATAATAACCCGAATTGAGTATTTTTGCTCGGCTTAAACTATGGTATACGAACATATAGAATGCAGCAAACACCAAGAGCAGAGCGGCTACATATAGCCCTCTATGGCAGACGTAATAGCGGTAAGAGTACACTGATCAATAGTTGGACAGGGCAAGATATTGCCCTCGTGTCGGATGTGCCTGGTACTACGACCGACCCCGTCTCCAAGTCTATTGAGCTCCCTCACCTAGGGGCTTGTGTGATTACCGATACAGCAGGCTATGATGACGAGGGGACGCTTGGTGAGCAGCGTGTGGCTCGCTCGCTTAGATCGATGGAGCAGATCCATATCGCACTCTTGCTTGTAGCTGCCCCTGTGGTGGCTCGCGGTGAGGACTTGAGGTTGGAGAGAGCTTGGTTACAAGAGCTTAAAGGGCGCAGAATACCGACGCTACTTATCCTGAGCCAGAGCGATAGGATTGAGGAGCCAGAGGCTTTGCTTTCTGTTCTAGCAGATCGCCTTGGTCAGCCAACGATTCCTCGGCTAGTCCTTAGTGCTCAGATGGGGGTGGGTATAGACCAGCTGAAGGATATGCTTCCACGAATGCTCCCAGAGGATTTTGGTGTGCAGACCATCACGCGAGGGCTTGCAGAGCGAGGCGATGTGGTCGTACTCGTGATGCCTCAAGATCAGTCAGCCCCCAAGGGGCGCCTCATCCTCCCACAGGTGCAGACTACGCGAGAGCTACTCGACAAGGGGTGCACGATTGTCAGTTGTACCCCCGAGACCCTAGAGCATTCTCTAGCGAGTTTGGCTACACCTCCTCGCCTCATTATCACCGATTCGCAAGCCTTCTCGTCTGTCTACCAGCTCAAGCCAGAGGGTAGTTTGCTTACCTCCTTTTCTGTCCTTTTTGCTGCCTACAAAGGGGATATTGACCTGTTTGTCGAGGGTGCTCGAGCCATCGAGACACTTACGGGGGAGTCTTGCGTCTTGATCGCAGAGGCGTGTACCCATGCGCCAGATACCGAAGATATTGGTCGCATCAAGATACCCGCTCTTCTGCGCAAGCGCTACGGGCAGTCTATGACCATCGATATAGTCTCTGGAATGGACTATCCAGAGGATTTAGGTCGCTATGACCTGATTATTCACTGTGGGGCATGTATGTTCAACCGAGCGCATGTCTTACGGCGCATCGCCCGAGCCTCTAGCCAGAAGGTGCCCATCACCAATTATGGCATCTGCTTGGCCTACCTTACTGGGATTCTAGATAAGATTAGCTATTGATCTTGGTATGATAGGGTTGTATACCTCCCTTCCCAAGGAGATTTGAGCGGACAGCAATAATTATGAAATAGTCCCCTAGGCTTCTAGGGCAGGCTAGGTAAGATGAAATGCTAGAGGGTGATGTGCAGGGATTCTGTCCCCACACCACCTTCGTTCGTTATATTGCTGGAGAATACGCTCTCCCAACAACGCGTCAGGAGCCTTTCTGTAACCTATTGGTTGCTAAATTAGAAGCTGTACTTCGCCTTTGCCCATACTTCTGAATTGTGCTTGTATAAACTAAACATACCCTTCTCTCCCCCAAACCAGTCGTAGCCCACCGAGAGGTGAATGTAGTCGTTTAGTGCATAGTCTGCACTAAAGCGGCTAAACCAACCGTGGTGGTTGAGATCGAAGTAGGTAAAGTTGGAGAGTTGCAACGTGCTTCCTAGGAACTTTTTCGAGATGTTGAGCGTCGCAATCGAGTTGTGTCTAGGCTGTGCGATGTGGCTCTTATACCGCAAAATACTTTCGGAAGAGAATTGTGCCATTACTACCCACTCATAAGGAGCATACCAGTCCAGGCCTACGAGGTAGTTTAGGCTGCTGAAGCCTTCTGGAGTCATGAAGCTCTTCTCTGGTTGGTAACTAAAATGCTTCCCGATGTTGAAAGCAGCTTCGCCACGTAGGACGAACTGCCCCAGAGGCTTCGAGATATCGCCCCCGAAGAACCCCATGCGGTAGTAGCGTGGAGAGACTGTAAGCTTAGTAGCAGAGGGTTGATAGGTGATGACAGGCATCTTATTCCACGTGTGCAGAGCAGAGAGAGAGAAGTCTACCCCCGATAGGGTAAAAGATAGTCTGCCGCCATACTCTACATCGGATAGATTGAGCTTGGGATGGCTCCCCGATTCATCCCAAACAAGGGGGAGAGCTGCCTTCTGGGGAAATACACTCCATGGATTTGTAGCATCGGTGGGTAGCTTATATCCCTCGAATATAGGGACAGCCAGTAGCTCCAGCTTTACTTTGTCATTGAAGACAAAGAGGCGCAGGGCATTGACTGGCATGCGAATATCGTCGTAGTCTTGTGCCAAAAACTCAGTCATATCCATAGGAGAAACGAGGTCGGTAATGCGCATACCATCTGCCACTCCCCAGATGACTAGTTGGCGTCCCAGGCGAAAGCCCCAATGCTCTGCTCGATGGTCGAGATATACCTCTCGCATCTCAAACCCTGTACGCTCCTTGAGCAGTGCATTGTGCGTGGCATTGAATGAGGCGAATAGAGACGAACCAGCGAAGCTTTTCTCTACTTCGCCTCTCAGACGGGTACGCGAAGACATGAAATTATTCGGGTTCCTAGAGCGTAGGGCATGATAGGTGTCGACAAAGCCCTTGACCCTCCACGATGATTCGTCTGCCTCTTGCCCCCATAGGTTACGGACAGATAGGAGTAGAATCGCTAGTAGAGCGAGTTTCGTAGATATACTACTTAGATTTGTCATCAGAGTCTGCCTTTTTCCAATGTAGTGACGTTGAACTTTGCTTCCTCTAGAGGAATGTTGTATTTCGAATCCTTGATCTCAAGGATTGTTTGATGCCCAGTCTGTACATTGGTCATGTGTAGCTTTTGAGCGGTCCAGAAACCGTCTACTTGGGTAATATCCGATATCTCTAGGCGGCGATGTAGTTTATCCATCTTATCGAAGTACTCCACCTTGACTGGTATTAGGCAGTCTTGGCGTATTAGGGCTATTTTTTTTGAGTAAATATCTCGATTGTCCTTGGACGTAGACTCTAGTTTCCAGCACTTATGTCCGTCAACGGTTTCTTCACCTAGTAGCTTGTGTGTATCCTCATCTACATTACGGTTGCCCATATCATCGTAGGTGAAGTCGCTGCCCATAAAGAAATCCTGTTTGGCAGACGAGCCACTGATCCGACGAGTCTTCTTCATCGCTGGTAGGTAGAGCCATTTGTCGTCATCCTTGCTTAGTTCGTCGTAATTCCATGTGAGGAACCCCGTCCCTTTGACATCGCCAGGATACTCAAAAAACATGATGCTTTTGCGATCCTTCTTGTCTTTGCCCACATCTATGGAGTAGGAGACAAGTTTGCGCTCGCGCACTGCTCCGCGCTTGTTGATGAGCTTCATTATCAGCTCCGACTGTCTGGTATTGCCATCGGGGCGGTCTTTTACTCTTTGGGCGATATCTCTACCTGTTTGTGCTATTGCCGAAGCCGTGCATGTAGCTGCCATTGCAGCCACTAAGGCCATTCTTCTCATCGTCTTTTTCATTGTTTTGTTTTTTTGCTTTGATTACTTGTATGACTGAAGAAGCTATTTGCTCTATGAGGGCTTTGGATAATGTGGCACTCAATACGTTAGTTTCGACATTAGGGCTTGGCTATTTATATGAGCAAACTGCATATGATTCATTATTAATTTATTATGATGCACTTCCTCTAGAGTAATTTCCATCTTGGAGCATTATTCATCCGAGGCTCCTTTACCCTCGCTTTTCTCTTTTCCGAATAGATGGAATCTTTTGAATAGAAGTGGTGTGACGCAGAGGTCTGCAAGCAGTGCCGATACTATACCCGCTATAGAAAGCATCCCCATGTGGACGAAGGAAGCTCCCTCGGACGTGGTGTAAACGGCGAAGTTGGCACAGATTACCACACTCGTTAGGATAATAGGCGTGCCGATGGTGCGGAACGATCTCAGGATTGCAGTTCGGTAGTTGCCTTGGCGGTCAAACTCTAGATGTCCGTGATTGATGAAGTGAATAGTATCGTCTACTGCCAAGCCTAGAATCATAGGCATAATCGTGGCAGTCATCATATCTAGAGGATAGCCGAGCCATCCCATCAAGCCTCCTACGACTAAAGCAGGGGTAATATTGGGGATGAGACCGATAAGACCTATGCGGATACTCCCGAAAACAAGTATCATCAAGATGCCGATAACTAGTAGAGCTAGGGCGAACGAGACCATCTGCCCTCTAGCTACATACTGCATCATCACAGTGAATTGTGGAATGCTACCAACGGTGGTGACAGTAGCATCTGGGAAGAGGCTAGAGGCATAAGCGACTAGATCATTGAGCTCACGCTCTGTCTCTCCCGAGTCATAGGATTTCATCTCTACCATCAAGCGAAGACGGCGATAGTCGTAGTCTATCCAGTACTCAGCCTCGCTGCCTCCTGCGTTTTCGTATAGAAGTAGTAGCTGTGCTATCTCGTCGGGGTTCTGAGGTATCGCATAGTAGGATGCGTCGCCGTTGTGTAGGGTTTGGTTGAGATCCTTGAGGATATTTAGGACGGTAGTTGTTCGTTTAGTTAGTTTGTAGTTGTTGGCTCGTTGTGCTAGAGCATCTAAGCTCTGCAGCACTTGGGGAGATTTGGCCAAACCGTCTTCGGGCAAATCTATCATGACGTCGTAGGTGTAGACAGAGCCGAGTTCGCTTTCGCCTACCTTGAGCAGATTATCTACATAGGGGATCTTGCGCCCCATGGTACGCTCCACATCGAAGGCTGTTTCTATTTTGGTAAATTGATAGACGAAAACAGCCGTAAGCAATATGGCGATCCATTGAATCAGTGTACCGTGCTTGAGAACCATGCCTCCGAAATGTTCTAGCTTGCGGTCCAACCATCCCCCTCCTGTTTCTCGCACTTTGGGATGTGGCTTGCCGTCTTTGCCGAAGCTTAGTAGCACTGGCATCAATGTAATGGCAATAAAAAATGCGAGCATGACGCATGACGAGGTCGCTATACCGATAAATCGCATTGGGCGCATTGGTATGGCCAAGAAGGAGAGCAAGGCCGCAAAAGTTGTGAGAGCACTGAATAATACAGGCCATCCCATCTCTCCTACGGTTTCCTCTACGGCTCGTTTTCGTTGTCCATGTATTAGGAATTGGCGTCTGAAATAGGAATATATGTGTATGTTGTAGGCTATGGAGACGGCAAAAGCCAGCAACATCGGAATCAGTAGCATGCCACTGTCTATTGTCATACCTACGTAGCCCAATATGCCGTAGCTAATGATGATGGAGCCGACAGCCGTAATCAGCGGCACGACTACGCCTCTCAAAGAGCGCGTTACCAATAGTAGGATGAGGATCGATACAAGAGAAGCTATGCCCATCACGCGTGGCATTTCTTGGTTGATCCACTTCATTTTCATGGCAGTAACATAGGGTAGACCTGTCCCTTTGGGGTGGAGTCTCTTGTATTTGTCTTTTTGAATGATGTGCTCTAGTTCGTTGCCTGTGAGTATCTCGGGAGAAGTATGCTGGCTCCCTTTGTTCCATGTCGAATCTGGAGGGAAGGTCCGTAGCTTGAGTATGATCCATGAGAGTGTCTGATCTTTGGAGACCAGTCGCTCGGTGATATGAGGCTTTAGGTAGGCCTTGCGGCGTATCTTATCTAGTTCTGCCGAATCCGATGGGATGATGTCGGGGACAATCTGTTCGATAGTGATCCCCTCTTCTCCTCCCATCATAAATTCGATATCGGTGAGCGAAGTTATTTTCTCGGCATATGAGATGCTGTCCATCATCTCATTGGTAAGTTCGCGTATGAGTTCTAGATTCTCTTTTGTAAACAAATTGTCGCACTGGGTCAGTACAGCTGCGAAGTTGTCATTGCCAAATATGGCTTTGAACTCTTCGGTTTTGACAAGCATAGGGTCATCTTCGAGGAAGTAGTCTTCCCACGAAGCACTTATTCTAAAGAACTGAAGTCCTACAAGCCCGATGGCAAAGGTGGTAATAAATAGCCCGAGTACGAGCCAGCGATTGCGTACCATCCACCTGCCCTTATGGGCAAACCACTGGTTAATCCTTTCAATTTTCATCTTTACTTATGATTTTTATTGTTGTATGATCTTTTGAGAAGGGCAAAAGCGCAGGCAAGCCTACTTCGTTCCCGAAAAGGCAATCTGTCCTAAGCTGCAGGCTGTGTTTATGGTCTCTCGCTCTTAGCATTTTGGTAGTGCTTAGATGACTGTTTGACTACAAAATTCATGATATGTCATAAGTTTTACAATACCTTGAAGTAGTTATTTTTATTCTTTTGTTTACTATTTGTCTATGTTTCACTCTTGGTGATTTCTTTCGTGGAGGTTTTCTTGTAAGGAGGGAGCAAAAGGGACTATGACTCCTTTTGAGCACAGAGCTCTGGAGGATTTTTGTGCCCGATATTTTGGGTCGTCAAGACACATTTGCGACTACGTATTTTGGCTAGAGAGGAATCCCTATTTGAGGGGATTGTAGAGAATTGTGGTTGCTTCTATCTTCGCATAGAGCTATGCTATACTTATGCTTAGCTATATCCTCTAGTATAAACTATGTAATCTAACTTATTATGCTACAACAAGCTGTTCCTTTCGGTAGGGTAGAGCGCCTTCTACCTTCTGTTTATTCAGGTCTCTTGGCCTCGCTGTGTTGGATCATTGGAGACTTGCTACTTGTTGGCTTTACCCCACAACCAGAGAGCTACCCCTTATTATCCCAGACCTATGCTCACAGTTTAGATGTTGATTTGGCTACGCACATGCTATTGGGCTCTACAAATCGGCTGATGTGGGGGGCTCTGATTGCGGTATTTTCTCTGCCTCTCTATTTGTACTCGGCTTTCTCTGTTGGGAGGTTAGTTCAGGGCAAATGGAGGCTTGCTGTCTTTCTTTTGGTTTTTCTGGGGTTTGCCTATGCACCTGTGGCGCATGCAGGTTTTTTTTATGTAGGGGAGATTTATAAGGCGGTCATACATACCGATTCGTCGGCACACTCGGTACTTCTAGAGACAGGTAGTGGTTTTGTCCGACTTCTGAAGATTTGTTGGATTACTTCGCTTGGCTTTACGGCTATCGGCTGGTTGGTATTCGGTACTCTAGTAGCCACAGGCAGAACAATCCTTAAGCGCAGTGCTCTGTGGATGAATCCAATTGTCTTCGTCCTTGGAATCTCTTTGGTTAGTGCCCTACTACCATCTCCTGTGCAGGATTGGTTGGCTTGTGCGGTTTTCAATGAAGCCCATTTTTTGTTTTTTGCTATGCTGCTTATCGTGCTCTCAAGGCATCGGCATATATGAGAGCCTTGTATCTTCTT
The DNA here is from genome assembly GCA_030528445.1 of Porphyromonadaceae bacterium. Classification (GTDB taxonomy): domain Bacteria; phylum Bacteroidota; class Bacteroidia; order Bacteroidales; family Porphyromonadaceae; genus Porphyromonas. The sequence continues at coordinate 20,727 of JAUMYV010000035.1, forward strand.
ACCTCTTTGGTATACGAGGCCGAAGGTTTCTAAACAGTTCGCCCCCATCCTTATAGCCTAGTTGATGATGGCTCTCTAGATTATATGATGATTGTCGCTTAGTCTAGTCAAAAGTCATCGCCTAGGTTAGATGGCTATATAGCAGTTGTTGCTGTCCGGTAAACCTTTCAAGAAGTCAAAATAGGGCATTCAATCCTAGTAAATAGGTTGTATTCTGTCTGATTTAGTTTTGGTAAGCCTCCTCCATCTTCAAACGGCATTGATTTCGTCGGACATCCGATGAGTTTCTTTGAATAACAGTTGTTTGGGGAATGATTATAGAGAGAGCGTACATACGCACATTACTAGACATTACATGAGACGACTAGTAAGCCAATAGTTTTACCGGAGAGCAACAACAAATAATGTCGGATTTTCTCTGCCAATTCTTTTGAGCAAGCTTA
>JAUMYV010000036.1 GCA_030528445.1 Porphyromonadaceae bacterium
AGTTTGGTCGATGTTATTCACTGAAACACCTAAAAGGGGCTGCAGCAAAAATAAACTGCTACAGCCCCTTAACGTTTGGATAAACTGCTTATTACTAAAAACTCTATATCCTGTCGCCTTAAGCGTTGATGCGACTAAACAATTCTTCTGCTGCCGCCCTAGGGCCTTCTTTTGCTTGTCCCTCGATCGCCAGAGCTGTATGCATCTCACCGACCTTGACGCCCTCATCGAATAGAGCCGTGAAGAACTTGCGAATCAGCGCCTCTGCTACGGCTTGCTCCTGCACGGGACCAAATGGATTGGCGAAGTAAGACGTTACCAGCCCCTGCTCAGTCGTCGTCCCCTTAGCTTTACGCGCACCTGTCTCAAAAACTTCTATGGCTTGATCTAGACTATCAAATAGCTTGATCTTCTGATTCGATTCGGCATAGTTATTGGCATAAAGGAAGTAATCGACGGTATGCCCCTTGGAGATAACTTCGTAGGTGGAGATTGGTATGGTTACACGTGCATTGACTTTGTCTGGATTCGTATAGATCCCTCGGTCGAGCTGAGCGAAGGCGTACATTGGGTCGAGATCGTCAGTGCGTACGAAAGCACCGATTTCCGTACCGTAGGCCTTGATTTGGCCAGACGAATCGAACTGCAGATAACCCATATCATCAAAAATGACACGCATATGTCTAATATATCGTTCGTTGAGCGTTCGGAAGGCTTCTAGACTCTCCGACTTACCTGCTCCACTATCGCCCATAATTACGATGTTGGCTTCGCGCCCATTTTTAAGTGCAATGCTGACCATCGCTCCATGAATAGGCAAGTTACCGCGCTCCATTTGCTTGATATTGTGTAGCGTCAAGAGCATCTTCTTCATGTAACCAAAGTAGTCGATTTCATCACTATAATTGGCATAACCAATCATGATATCGTTCTTGCGGTCTTTGTAGTAGAACGTTCGCTTCTCATCATGCCCATCGTCGTAACCGAATACATAAATCAAGTCTGGCTTCTTACCCACATATTCATCATTTTTCGCCAGCTCAAAGAGGTTGGCTAGACCAATACCATGACACATGAAGTCTTTGTGGAAATAGACGAAGGCGAGCAGATTACCAACCTTAGCGGGGAAAAGGAACCATTCGTCTTCGTTGAGTACCATATGTGCTAGCGGATTTGTTTTGTGCTCCATGAAGATACCGTCACGCGTATTCTTCTTCGTGTAGGATATGTATGGAGGATTGATGATAACAGATCCGATGAAGGGGATGGACGCTAGGCCACGGTATTCGACAGGGCAATTCCAAGTGACATCATTTAGAATTAATCCAGCGTTTGCTCCTGCTTTGGTCTGATGATAGACGTCCGTATTGAATCCATTAACCACACGCTTAGTACGTCTATATATGGACAACAGAAGCTCGTTGAACAGTTCGTATGCCTGAATGAAACGCACATTCTGCACACCTTCGCCCAAGCGACTATTGTGTACGATGGCCACGCGCTCTAGGCGACGCCAATACTCGTAGAGTAGCTCAATGAGTTCTATAAACAGATCGCGGTCTTTGAAGAACGGCGCGTACTTATTATTCACTTCGATTAGCTCCTCCACCTCGCAGACGCTAAGGAATCGGATTACCTCCATAAGCGAGCGAACTAGATTGTCATCAGTATGAAAATCTTCGATGAAAGCATCATAGATAATGGGGTTGTCCTTTTTGAGTCGAGAGATAAACGTCTCCACAACCCTCCCGAATGCGTAGCTACTGAGTATCTTGCGGCGATTGTCGCAGTACTTAGAGGTAAAGTTCATAATCGCTCGACCTCTGTTTAGGGTAAATTCTTGTAGCATAATTCTCTTTTTTATCGTTAATAAGACTCCTTATTGCTTTAGTTTTGGTTTAATAAAGCACAGAACAAATATACGATTTAAGGTTCAAATAAAGAAATTTAGCTCTTATAACAAGATAGCGGTCTCTTAGGCATCGCTTGGCAATCTATTTTATTATCTAATAGTATAATAGACCTAGAGAGTCTTGCATAATACGGTACTCTCTGCTTATTCCCGACATTTGCTCTACACGGACTTCGTCGTCTGATCTGGTCATTTACAGGAGTAAACTCCCTTTGCCCTCAGTCCCAAAGCCTTGTAATTACAGGATTCTGAAACACTACCTCTATGTATAAGCTGTGTCAAGAACGTGAGGCCGAGCTGTATACTTGGGCATGATGCAATTACCCTTCATCACATCGCCATCACGCGGGATGTCGGGTGCTCCCTTTTGGAGCCATCCCTGCTAAGAAAAAGGGGAGAGCTTGGACAGACGCACAAAAGTTGTATCTTTGTGCATATACAACGTAGAACTAACTAATCATTAAAAGGAATACAAGGATTATGAGCTATAATCTATTGAAGGGTAAGAAGGGTATTATCTTCGGAGCCCTAAACGAACAGTCTATCGCTTGGCGTGTAGCTGAGCGCGCAGTAGAAGAAGGGGCAGAGATCATCCTAACCAATACCGCCGTTGCCGTACGTATGGGGCAGCTCAATGAGTTGGGTGAGAAGCTTGGAGCCAAGGTTGTGCCAGCTGATGCAACTAGCCTAGAGGATCTGGAGCTAGTATTCAAGACTGCTATGGAAACTTTCGGTGGCCCAGTAGACTTCGTACTACACTCTATCGGGATGAGCCCCAATGTGCGTAAGGGACGTAGCTACGACGATCTAGACTACAAGCTCCTCTCTACGACGCTTGATATCTCTGCTATTTCCTTCCACAAGATGCTACAGACAGCTAAAAAACTCGACGCAATCGCTCGCGGCGGCTCGGTAGTGGCACTGACCTACATCGCGGCACAACGCATCTTCCTAGGATATGGTGATATGGCCGATGCCAAGAGCCTATTGGAGTCTATCGCTCGTAGCTTTGGTTACTACTATGGTCGTGAGAAGGGTGTGCGTATCAATACGGTATCTCAGTCTCCAACAATGACTACTGCTGGCAGTGGTGTTAAGGGGATGGTAGATTTGCTCCATTTCGCCGAGGATATCTCCCCTCTAGGCAATGCAGACGCAGACGACTGCGCCGACTACTGCATCTCCCTCTTCAGCGACCTAACGCGCAAGATTACGATGCAGAACCTATTCAATGACGGTGGCTTCAGCTCTATGGCTATGAGCTACGAGGCTATGGAGGCTTACGCCAAGGGTCGCGAGGAAAAGTAATCATCTGCTTATCTAGTAAAAAAACAAACTACCTAGGGGGCTGCGCCAGCGTTTCGAACTCGGCGCAGCCCCTTTCGTCTGCTAAGTAGCAGTATCTAGCGAGCGACGAGATGGGACTATTTGCTCTAGGGGCTTAATCGCAGCAGAGTTTTCTCTAGATATAAATGGTTACATTTGTACTACTATGGATGATCGAGTCATTTATCGAGCTATCGACGAAGTATCACAGCAGTGCCTATCCAAGCTAATAGAGATCGCTGAGTCGTTTCGCTCTGGCAAGCCTCTACCTGATGGCTGGAAGTGTAGACCTATCTACGAGGGGCGCAATACGCTCTATCGTCTTGAGTATGCCTCTGAGCCGGCCTACGTACTCAAGTGCTTCGGTCGCTTGTCCCTACTACGCCGCATCTACTACAGTTATTTAGGGACAAGCAAGGCCAAGCGGTCGTACCTCAATGCCTTGCAGCTAGACTTCCTCCTAGGAGCTACTGCGCCAGCTCTGGGATATGCCGAGCAGCGTGATGCCATTGGGCTTCTCGGGCGGAGCTACTATGCCTCGGCTTGGGTCGATGCTACAGAATTTGATATTCATCCGCACATGAGGGGACTTACCGCCCCGAGTGGTTTTGCACAGGCATTGGCTCGCTTCATTGCCAATGTGCATATCGCAGGCGTGGTACATCGGGACTTGTCACCCGGCAATGTATTGTACCAAAGGGACGATAGAGGGGAGTATCACTTCTATCTCGTAGACGTCAATCGTATGGCCTTTCGCTCGCGACCTCTCACTCTGTCCGAGTCTGCTAAAAATCTCTCGAGACTCGCGAGTAAGAGATCTGTCTTGATCGCCTTGGCTACAGCCTACGCTCGTGAGAGAGGATGGGAGCAGCAACACACGCTAGAGGCCCTCACTCGTCGGTATGAGCGATTTTGGCTAAGACGCCTACCCAAGATGGCCGCTCGATATGCTAGGCGTGTCTATGGTCTCTCTCTGATGGATTTCATTGGTCAATATATCAGATATCTCTCCCAGCGCACAGGAGCCAGACTTTTGCCCAGGGGCAATCGGCAACGTGAGATACTAGAGCAGCGAGCCGAGCGTTTTTATCTAGAGTACTTGTCGTACGAAGACATCAGCCACACCCTGCGGCTAAGGAGGGGCTATTCGTACGAGTTGCGTAGACCTCATCAATCTCAACCGACACAATAGGTTTTGTATGAACATAGCTTTTGATGCCAAGCGCATTACTAACAATGCCACAGGTCTAGGAAACTACAGTCGCTATATTGTAGGAGCCCTAGCGGAGTATTATCCCGAGAGCAACTATCTACTCTGCTCTCCTAGCTTAGGTAATCCGCATCTATACGATACCTTGCTACAGAATCGCTCTGTGAGCCTACATACACCAGAGGGCAGTTTGAGCAGGATGTTTGGGACATGGTGGCGCAACTATGGTCTCAAATCGATGCTTCTGCAGGAAGAGGTTGATATCTACCATGGGTTGAGCAACGAGCTCCCCCTTGGCTTGTATCGGGAGAAGCGCATTGGCACGGTCGTGACGATTCATGACTTGGCCTTTATTCGCCACCCAGAGTTTTATAAAGCGATTGATCGTAACCTCTACCGCCATAAGTATGGAGCTTCGGCTAGAGCGGCAGACCATGTAGTGGCGGTTAGTGAGTTTACACGTCGAGATATTATTGAGGTTTTCGGCGTAGAGCCAGAGCGTGTTTCTGTTATCTATCAGGGCTGTTCGCCTCGCTTTGCTCAGATGAAACCAGAGGAGATTGCTTTCGCTAGAGGCCACTATCAACTTCCAGAGAGGTATATACTATTCGTTGGGAGTATCGAGGAGCGCAAAAATCTCAAGCTGGTCGTTCAGGCACTTTCGTTGTTGATCGATAAAGACATTCACCTCGTCGCCGTAGGTAAGCGTACGCCCTATTGCGATGTAGTCATGGCCGAGGCACGTAAGCGAGGCGTTGCCAATCGGGTCAGGATGATGCACGCTATTCCAAGCGAACATCTCCCCGGAATTTATGGCGGAGCAGAGGTTTTTGTGTACCCTTCTCGCTTCGAAGGCTTCGGAATTCCACTTATAGAGGCGCTTAATGCAGGCGTGCCAGTAATTGGTGCTACAGGGAGCTGCCTAGAAGAGGCAGGTGGGTCTAGTAGTCTCTATACAGATCCTGATGATCCCGATATGCTAGCCGAGCAAATGTTTTCGGTCATTGACGATAGGCGTCTAGCCGAGCGGATGAAGTGCGAGGGACGAATCTATGCCCAGAGGTTCAATCCCAAGCAAATCGTTCGTGAGCTACGTTCTGTGTACGAGAATGTACTGCTCACGCATGATTAGGTGTAAGTAAATCTCAGAAAAATATGAATACATTGATTAAGCGCGTCGGTTTCCTCCATCATGATTTGCATCTAGGTGGAGGAGAGAGGGTGTCTTACGATACAGCGTCTTTGTTTGCTTCTTGGGGGATTCATTCGGTATTCATCGCTCAGACGCATGTTCCAGAAGAATTTATGCCTCCATCTGGAGATCTAAATGATGTTCTACTTATCCCCAAGTCATATAAAAAGTTTGATTCGGCATATACGAAGCTACTCATAGAATATATCAATGCACGTCAAATAGATATTTTGTTTGTTTGTGGCGCTCAACCCGAGCTCCCGCATGAAGTACGAGAGAGGACTGGTTGCAGATTGGTCTTCTGGTCTCATGTGCAGCCTTTCTGGGAGTACACTTGTCTTGTCGAGCGTAAGAAACGCAGAGGGCGCACATCCATACTTAAGTGGCTGGAGTGGCAGACAATAGGAAGATTGAAGTATCAAGTTTTGAGCAACTTCAGAGAGGATAATCGACGGAGCAACCTCAATCATATCAAGTTCTATGACCGCTTCATAGTGCTATGCCCAGAGTATAAACAGCAATTTGTTGAGGCCTTTGACCTAGACGATGCTACCGCCGAGAAGATTGTGCCGATATACAATACGATCGACTTAGCTCCCAATCCATCTCTAGACAAAAAAAAGGAGATTGTCTTCGTTGGCCGCCTAGACCCAGTTCAGAAGCGCGTGGATCGTCTGCTAGAGGTTTGGAGTAAGGTGCAACAGCTACTACCCGATTGGCAGCTTAAAATATATGGAAACGGTCGAGATCTAGAGAATCTGCAACGTATAGCACAGAGGCTCAAATTGGATCGCGTGCACTTCTGTGGATATACCAGTGATACTGGTTCGGTCTACCAGACAGCTTCTATTCTCTGCTTGACTTCCACTTTCGAGGGGTGGCCAATGGTTATGACCGAAGCTATTAACTATGGCGTTGTACCATTCGTTTTCGATTGTTGTGCTGGTATGCAAGGCGTTTTGGGGACGGATAACTCATGTGGGGTGCTTGTACCACCTTTTGATTTGGAGCAATATACCGAGGACTTAGTGGAGTTGTGTAGAGACGAGGCTCGTCTCATGCGTATGCGTCTAGCTGCACTCGAGCGACGTAAACTCTTTACGAGAGAAGCCAATAACGAGAGCTGGCTTAAACTCCTAGATGATTTGTCTTAGTATCGCCTCGCTAGCAATAATCCTCGTAGAGGAGCTAAGTTTAGCCCTCTGTTTGCCGAGGATTTAATCATTCGATTTATAGAGACTATGGCTATTTGATAGCCTTAGTCTTTATACGTATTTTTGTATCAGTATGAAAGATTTCATTATAACAGAAGTTAAGTCAGAGGAAGCTGTATTGGTCGGTCTGATCACCCGCACTCAAAGCGAGGAACAGGTGAAGGAGTATCTAGACGAGCTTGATTTCTTGAGCGAGACAGCTGGCGTTCGTCCAGTAAAGCGTTTCGTGCAGAGATTGGAGAGTGCTCATCCAGTTACGTTTGTCGGCAAAGGCAAGCTGGAGGAGATCCGTCTCTATGTAGAGGAAAACGAGATTGGCCTAGTTATCTTCGACGACGAACTTAGCCCTAAGCAGCTACGCAATATCGAGGCTACCCTCAAAGTCAAGATTCTGGATCGTACAAGCCTTATCCTTGATATATTTGCCGCTCGGGCGCAGACCGCCTACGCCAAAACTCAGGTCGAGCTGGCCCAATATCGCTATATGCTACCTAGGCTGACTCGCCTCTGGACTCACCTCGAGCGCCAGAGAGGTGGAGTCGGTATGCGTGGCCCAGGGGAAACTCAGCTTGAGACAGATAAACGTATTATCCAAGACCGCATCTCACATCTCAAAGAAGAGCTTAAACTCATTGACAGGCAAATGTCGATGCAGCGCAAAAATAGGGGTAAGATGGTGCGTGTAGCCCTAGTAGGTTATACCAACGTCGGTAAGAGCACTCTAATGAATACCCTCGCCAAAAGCGAAGTTTTCGCCGAAAATAAGCTCTTCGCAACGCTCGATACGACGGTGCGCAAAGTCATCGTACACAATTTACCATTTTTGCTTAGCGATACGGTAGGCTTCATCCGTAAGCTCCCCACAGAGCTTGTAGAGAGCTTCAAGAGCACCTTGGATGAAGTGCGTGAGGCGGACTTGCTCGTACATGTGGTTGATGTGTCACATCCCAACTTTGAGGAGCAGATAGAGGTGGTGAACACAACTCTAAGAGAAGTACTTGGCCAGGAAGATAGACCAATGCTTCTGATCTTCAACAAGCTCGACGCCTTTACTTGGGAGGAAAAGGATGCCGATGATCTTAGCCCTAGGACTAAGCGCAACATCACGCCCGAGGAGCTACAACAGACATGGCTTGCTCGCATGGGAGGGGACTGTCGCTTCATCTCGGCGCGTCATGGCGAGGGGATTGACGATCTCAAGGCCTTGCTCTATCAGCGCGTCAAGGAGATCCACGTAACGCGTTTTCCCTACAACGATTTCCTCTTCCAAGACTACAATTCGGCTCTTATGGATGAGGCAGAGCCTTCATCATCCGAATAGGCGCTATGGCAGAGATATCTATTCAGCCACTTTATGGGGCTAGCTACCCTGGATCTCGCGCGGTTCTGCTGATTAATCTCGGTTCGCCAGACTCTCCCGATGTGCAAGATGTCGCCAACTATCTGACGACATTCTTAATGGACGAACATGTGATTGGGATGTCACCTTTTTGGCGCTCACTCCTAGTTAAAGGCATCATCACTCCTAGGAGAGCACCTAGATCGGCAAAAACCTACCGACTCATTTGGGATAACGAAACAGAGACTTTCCCCCTAGTACGCCACACGGCTCATATTGCTCGAGAGCTGGCCGATCAATTGGAACTTCCAGTAGCTATGGCCATGCGCTATGGCAAGCCCGAGATGGAGCAATCGATTACGGCCTTGATGGCCTTGAATCGCATCACAGAGGTTGTCGTTGTGCCACTATATCCGCACTACACGCGTAGTACATTCCTCACAGCTACCGAACACGCACTGAGCGTTGCCTACAGGCTGGGAGCTACTTTTCGGATGAATGTTATTCGACCGTTCTATGATCATTCAGCTTATAGGAGGGTACTAGCCAACAGCATTAGACCGTATCTAGACGAGCCTTACGATCGTCTGATAGTGTCTCTGCATGGAGTCCCGCTCTCACATGTCGAGCCGGACTGCGGAAATCATAATGGGACACCACACCACTGCTATCATCGTCTTGATGATCATAATCTGGAGCATCGAGACACTTGCTATCGCCTGCACTGCGAATCTACGGTAGCATTTCTCACCGAGGATTTGGCGCTTCCGAGCCATCAAGTCGAGCTAGTTTATCAGTCTAGATTGGGTTGGCATCCATGGCTGAAGCCATACATGAAGAGCCGAGTCCCTCTCTGGCCTAGAGAGGGATATAAACGCGTAATAGTAGTCTGCCCGGGCTTTGTGTGCGACTGTCTAGAGACACTCTATGAGATTAATCACGAGTATCACGAGGAGTTTAAGAAAGCAGGAGGTGATTCGTTTGTGTATGTCCCTTGCCTCAATAGCTCGACCGAATTTGTAGAAGTGCTCACACAGATTATTCAAGAGACTTGTGAGTAAGAAAGTAATACATTAATAATAATGCATAAACATCAATGAAGAAACTAATTTATTGTGCGAGCCTCCTAGGAGTTGCTTTGGCTTCCTGTACCAACCAAGATGCCCCTCCTGCTCCTATTGGCCCCGTGCCGACTCAGGCTCAGATCGATTGGCATCGCCTAGAGACCTATGCCTTTATCCACTTTGGTCTGAATACTTACAACGATCTTGAGTGGGGATATGGCAATACCCCCGCCTCCACTTTTGCCCCAGACACTCTAGATGTAGAGCAGTGGACGTCTACGCTCAAACGTGCAGGTATGAAGGGGATTATCCTTACAGCTAAGCATCACGATGGTTTCTGCCTATGGCCTACCAAAACTACAGACTATTCGGTGAAGTCCAGTCCGTGGCAAGGTGGTAAGGGTGACCTAGTAAGAGACTTGAGCGAGGCATGCAAGCGTCATGGCCTTAAGTTTGGGCTCTACCTTAGTCCGTGGGACCGCAATAATCCACACTACGGTCATGAGGAATATCAGAAGATTTTCCACGAACAGATTCGTGAGCTTACTACTGGCTACGGACAGCTCTTCGAGTACTGGTTCGATGGTGCCAATGGCGGTACGGGGTGGTATGGCGGAGCTGACTCTGCTCGCAAGATAGATCCTGAAACATACTATCGCTATCACGAGGCAGGAGATATCTTACGTGCCAATAATCCCGATATCATGATCTTTGGCGGTACAGAGCCAACAATCCGCTGGGTCGGCAATGAAAGAGGCTGGGCAGGAGAGACCAATTATTGTGCCTACGATCGAGACAAGGAGCAGCATCACTCCGAGGCACAATGGGGCATGAGCGATGCTCAGCAATGGCTACCTGCCGAGGTGGATGTCAGCATTCGCCCAGGGTGGTTCTATCACCATAGAGAGGATCATCAAGTGCGTTCGGTTGCCAACCTAACCAATCTCTACTATCAGAGTGTGGGGCGCAATGCGACTCTTCTGCTTAACTGCCCAATTGCTTTGGACGGACGTATCCCAGCCACAGACTCAGCCAATCTGATTGCTTGGCATGAGCACATCAAGTCTAGCTTTGAAGATAACCTTGCACGCGAGTCTCGCGTAACAGCAACCAATACTCGCCGAGGCAAAACCTACGATCCCAAGCATCTTGTAGATGGTAGCGACGAAACCTACTGGGCAACTACAGATGCTGTGTCTACTGCAGATATCAGCCTCAAGCTCCCTAAGCGAACAGCTGTCAACAACCTAATGCTACAGGAGTATATTCCACTTGGTCAGCGTGTCCAAGCCTTTGCGATTGAGACTGCCGACGCAGACGGAGCGTGGAAACCCATAGATACTGTCGATAGCCTAACGACCATTGGCTACAAGCGGATTATTCGCTTCTCAACAGTAGAAACGGATGCTATTCGCGTTCGTGTAACTAAGTCTAAGGGACCCGTGTGTCTCGCCGAGATTGGTGTTTATTTGGCCAAAGAACTAGTGGAAGCACCTGTAGTACGTCGCTCATCTGAGGATACGCTCTACGTGAGTAGCAGCAATCGCGAGCTACTTCTGAGCTATCGCTTGGGGTATGGTGCATGGCAGGCTTACTCTGGATCAGTGCATCTGCCCGGGGATCATGTCTCTCTGAGTGTGAGGGCTCAGAGTAAACGTTCGGGACTTACGGCGGATACTAATGCAAGTTTTGGATATTCGGGCAAGGGTATTACGATTTCTAGTCTCAATGATAAGGATAAAGCCACAATCATGGATGGCAATGGATATTCTGCTGTCGTTTTACCTAATAAGGCTCGTGAGATTACCCTCAGTTTCCCCTCGGCTCGTCCTATCAAACGACTAGTCTACACGCCAGATCAGCGCAGAGATGCCGACGGACATATACAGCGCTACGAGATTTTTGTTGATGGTCGCTCGGTAACTAAGGGAGAATTCTCCAATATTCGCAATAACCCAATTCCCGTATCTGTAGATTTACCCGCAGGTGTCTCTGGGAGTAGTCTACGTCTAGTGGTTACCAAGACCGTAGAGGATCGTCCACACGTGAGCATTGGTGACATCGAAATCTTCTAGAGGAGATAGATTAATCAAACAAAACAGATTGGGTTATGCTTGTCACATATATAAACCAATGTAAATACTGACAACAATAATGGGCAAACTATCAGATATAGGCCTAATCGGATTGGCCGTAATGGGCGAGAACCTCGCTCTAAATATGGAGCGCAATGGCTTCCAAGTCTCGGTCTACAACCGATCCGAAGGGGCTGAGGCCAATGTGGTGAATAACTTCATCCATGGGCGTGCGTCAGGTAAAAACTTTCTCGGCTTCACAGACCTAAAAGAGTTCGTTGCCTCGGTACAGCGCCCACGTAAGATCATGATGATGATTCGTGCTGGCAAGCCTGTGGATATGGTGATTGAGGGACTGCTCCCACATCTCGAAGCTGGCGATATCGTCATAGACGGTGGCAACTCCAATTGGGAGGATAGCGAGCGTCGCGAAGCACATCTACGTCAGCACGGGATTTACTTCGTCGGAGCTGGTATCTCTGGTGGAGAAGAAGGCGCGCTCAATGGTCCAGCCATTATGCCCGGGGGTGCCGTAGAAGCTTGGGAGGAGATTCGACCAATCTTCCAGAAAATCTCCGCTAAGGCTAAGGACGGATCGCCTTGCTGTAGCTGGGTAGGCTCTGGCGGTTCGGGGCACTTCGTCAAGATGGTTCACAATGGTATCGAATATGGCGATATGCAGCTTATCGCAGAGGCTTATGGCATGATGAAGCTACAGCCTAGCCTGACCAATGATAAGATGTCCGCGGTGCTCTCTCGCTGGAATGAAGGCAAGCTCAATAGCTATCTCATCGAGATTAGCGCTGCTATTCTAGCGCACCGCGAAGCGGATGGTGGCTATCTCATCGACAGGATTCTCGATACAGCGGGACAAAAAGGTACAGGTAAATGGAGCGTCATCAACTCTCTTGAGTATGGTACTCCCCTCAACTTGATTGCCTCTGCAGTCTATGAGCGTAGTCTATCGGCTAATAAGGGATTACGTGTAGAGTTGGCTAAAGCTTTTGCCCGCAAGGCAGAGCTATCTGCCCCAGAGAGCGAACTGGTACAGAACCTACACGACTGCCTATACGCCAGCAAGCTCGTTTCGTATGCACAGGGATTCGGTCTCATGCAAGAGGCCTCACGTGTGAGGGGCTGGGGGCTAGACCTAGCATCTATCGCTAAGCTATGGCGTGCCGGGTGTATCATTCGCTCTGGCTTCTTGGAGCAGATCTCTAGAGCCTACGAGCGCACCCCAGAGCTTAGCCACCTCCTTCTAGACGATTACTTCCGTAGCGAAATTGAGGGGGCTCTACCAGCCTGGCAGCGTACAGTGGCTACGGCAACTCTCTCTGGAGTCTCCGTTCAGGCCTTCTCTACGGCACTCAATTACTTCTACTCACTGACCTCCGAACGTCTACCAGCCAATATGCTCCAAGCCCAGAGAGACTACTTTGGAGCCCATACATTCGAGCGTGTAGATCGTCCTCGCGGGGAGTTCTTCCACGAGAACTGGACGGGTCATGGTGGCAACACCTCGTCATCCACTTACAACGTGTAGTACAGAGCCTCATCGCTCTTAGGTATAAGTCTCTGATAAATTACACATTTGTAGGTATTGTGCGTGGCAGAGGCTATATCTAATTTTGCATTGTAGAGTTAGAGTAAGCAAAATCTTGAGTACTGGCTCTGTAAATAGTAAACCGTTTAAGTGATAAATCAGAAAAAGCGCGTTCCCCTCGGGAGAGGAGAGCGCGCTTTGCTTTCGTAATGCCTAGGACCTTTACTTTTTCTTATGAAGTGTGCGCAGAGCCCGTTTGATGATGTACGCTGTCTCATTGGTGGGGCTCTCCGTACGCCATCGGTCTGTAAGGGTCATAACGAACTCTGGAGCTGTTTTGCTAGCATCATTGAGCCAGTTGGCTACGCTATCCTGAACATATCTAGATGAATCCGATTTGAGTGGCTCGAGGAGATGGATGGCTAGGCTAGGATCTGTTTTGAGCTGACTGATGTGCTGGCACCAGACACCCCTAGGCCGGGTACTCTCCGTAGCAAATCTACGTACATAGGAGTTGTCGTCGGTGACCCATTCGGATAGGATAGCTAAGCTTCGATTTAGGTTACTAGTAATATGTTCACGCATAGATAGCCAGCTAACCTCTCTAACACCAAAATGATGATCGGAGGCAAATGGTCTGATTTGTTCTAGATACTCATCAATCCCCATATCCCTAGAGGCTACTAAGTAGCAAGCCCAGCAGCGGATAGTATCTGAGGGATGGGATACGATGCCCAGCCATAGATCGTCATCTTGATGTAGTGAGATAAGCCGATGAATCGTTTGCCCAATAATGTGATTAAGTGTGTTGAATGTAGCTTTGGGGAGCTCTGCGATCGCGTCCAAGATAGGTGTGATATAAGACTCTCTATCCAGAGAGATGAGTGTATTTTTGAGTAGCGCTATCTGATCAATCGCCAACCCCTCGGTTAGATTGACTGTTTCTATTTCTCCTCGGTTAAGCCGAGCTAGAATGTCTTGTGGAACCAGATCTATACGTACTGCACCTTTTCGAATAGCTTGTTTCATAGAATATACATGAAATGGATAAGCCCGAGTTGCATCGTAAGAGATGCTACCTCGGGCTTTGTATACCGTAATCATTTATACTTTTTTGCTCCCTTCACTTAGATGCGCTTGATATAGGCACGTCTAGTCTTGTGGTGCTGACGCTCAAAGTAATTCCACTGCATCTGCACGGCGGTATTGGTTTCTAGCTCAGGATTACTCTCCGCGTACTTGATACCATTCTTTTGGAAGACGGGGATTAGGTCGTCGAAGAGTAGAGCATTGACACCTTTGTTCTGATACTCGGGGATAACACCGATGAGGTAGAGATCTACTACGGGGTTGCCCTTCATGTAGAGTTCCTTGGCTAGATGAGCCCAGCCGAAGGGATAGAGACTCCCCGCAGCTTTTTTGAGCGCCTTGCTTAGGTTAGGCATCGTGATGGCAAAGCCTACCACCTTGTCGTCAGCTTCACGAACGATGAGGGTTACGAACTCTAAACGAATCATCGGGATGTACATCTTGACGTAGTAGTCAATCTGTGCTGGTGTAAGCTCCGAGAAACCGTACAGTACAGAGTAGGACTGATTGAGGGTCTCGAAAATGCGTCTGGCATAGGGCATAACTTCCTTGCGCGTCCTAAACTTGAGTGTCTTGAGTCCGTACTTCTTGCGCACGATCTCAGAGATACGTAGATGTTTCTCGGGGATAGCATCGGGGACGAAGATTTTGTACTCCTTCCAGTCCTGATCTTTGACGAAACCTATACGCTCTAGTTGTCTTGGGTAATAGGCGTAGTTGTAGATGGTGGCCATCGTACCGAGCTGATCAAAGCCCTCGATGAGCATCCCCTCGTGGTCTAGATCTGTGAACCCCATAGGCCCCTGGAGCATCTCCATATTTTTATTCTTGGCCCAGTTGATTACCGCAGAGAATAGCGCATCTACCACCTCGTCGTCGTTGATGAAGTCCAAGAAGCCAAAGCGAGCATTGCACTGGTTCCACGTCTCATTGGCTCTGTGGTTGATGATGCCTGCGATGCGCCCCACAATCTTGCCATTGCGATAGGCGAGGAAGTAGACAGCTTCACAGAACTCGAAAGCCGGGTTGCGCTGAGGGTCAAGCGTCATCAGTTCGTCATTGACAATCCCTGGCACGTGGTATGGATTGTTCTTGTAGAGCTGGATGTTGAACCTAACGAATTTCTTCAGGTCAGACAGCTCTGTTATTTGCTTAATTTCTACAGACATAATCGACACATTTATGGCTTTGGCTTCCCAGAGCCCAGAATACATTCGATCAATAATAATTACCTTTAGTCCACAAATTTAGCTTAAATATTTGATTATCATAACATGGCAAATGATTGGAAAAGTCGGCTAGGAGTTCTCTACAGTACCAATCCCGACTATCAGTATGAGTACGAAGAGCTGGAGCAGGCCGAGACACTTGCCCTAGAGGCTCAGAAGCTACGCATCGGTCTTAGTCGTAAGCAGAGGGCCGGTAAGGAGGTTAGCCTGATTACTGGCTTCGTGGGGCGTGACGAAGATTTGACCGATTTGTGCAAACAGCTCAAGCAGCGTTGCGGTGTCGGTGGTAGCGCAAAAGACGGAGAGATCATTATTCAAGGTGACCAACGGGAGAAGTTACTCCAAATCTTACTCGCCTTAGGTTACAAGCAAACGAAAAAGGCTGGCGGATAGTCTCTCGAGCCCCCTCTTCAAGGGTAGCTCTATCCAGCAAAATCAATGCAGTGCGACGACGAAGAGGGCTTACCAGAAAAGGAACTAGGCCGAATAGAACCTATTGACTAGGATTAAGGTATACTGAGAGCCATTCCAAAGTTTACTAGGCTGCGGTAAAAAACTTTACCAGGCAGTAGTGAGCTAGAGCAAACTCTGAGTTATACTCAACTCAGGCGCTCCTTGCATTTTGCAAATTCTCAGACATCTCAAAGGGGCTGTGACAAAATTTGTTTTGCTCACAGCCCCCTTATTATTCAGAGACGAATACTATTCGGCTGATGGTGCGATGCAGCAACAGAAGGCAGGAATGAGATTTCTATCTCCAAAGCCGTTGTCGATACGCGCCACATTAATCCAGAACTTATTCTCCTTGAGGTATGGCAGAGGATAGGCCGCCTTGCTTCGGCTGTAGCTATGAGTCCACTCGTCGGCTACCACCTCGTACTCAGGGTGCGGAGCATTCTTGAGCACGTTGTCGGCAGCATCCACTTTGCCTTCCTTCACCTCTTGGATTTCTTCCCAGATCTTGAGCATCACCTCCAAGAAGCGGTCGATCTCCTGCTTACTTTCGCTCTCGGTAGGCTCGATCATCAGCGTACCATGCACGGGGAACGACAAGGTAGGTGCATGATAGCCATAGTCCATCAGACGCTTGGCAATATCACTCTCGTCTACACCCGTTGTCTCGCGTAGCTTACGACAATCCAAGATCAACTCATGCCCTACGCGCCCCGTAGCTCCAGTGTAGACGATACCGTAGGTATCTTTGAGGCAAGCGGCCATATAGTTCGCACTAAGGATAGCCGTACGCGTAGCCCTCTCTAGGCCTGATGTACCAAGTAGACGAATGTATGCGTAGCTCACTACATCGACTCCAGCACTACCATGAGGGGAAGCAGCCACGACATTGTCATGCTCCCCTACTTCCTGCCAGTGACTATGAGTAGGCAAATAAGGCTCCAGAGCTCGTGTGGCACAGATAGGACCGCTACCAGGACCACCGCCTCCATGAGGAATAGCAAAGGTCTTGTGCAGGTTCAGATGGCACACATCAGCGCCAATGAAGCCAGGGTTTGTGAGTCCTACCTGAGCATTCATATTGGCTCCGTCCATGTAGACCATAGCACCGCAGTCGTGAATGCGCTTGCATAGGTCGATGATGTTTGTCTCGAAGATACCATGCGTACTTGGATAGGTAATCATCATCGCAGCGAGGTTGTCACGATGCTCTTCGCTCTTCTTCATGAAGTCCTCCCAGTCTACATTACCGCGCTCGTCCGAGGCTACTACGACGCACTCATAGCCGCACTGCGATGCGCTCGCGGGGTTAGTCCCGTGGGCTGATGCAGGCAAGAGTACCTTATTACGATGCCCTTGACCATTGGCCTCGTGGTACGAACGGATAGCACGTAGACCCGCATATTCGCCTGCAGCGCCCGAGTTGGGCTGTAGAGATACAGCAGGCAGCCCCGTGATCGTACCAAGTAGCTCCTTGAGGTTCTCAAGCATCTCCAGCGTTCCCTCTACCTGATCGGCAGGTGCATATGGGTGCACATTGCAGAAAGCAGGATTGCTCAGCGGAAGCACCTCACTAGCCGCGTTGAGCTTCATCGTGCATGAACCGAGAGAGATCATCGAGTGGATGAGGGAGATATCCTTGCGCTCAAGACGCTTGATGTAGCGCATCATCTCCGTTTCGGTATGGTACTTATTGAACACCTCGTAGGTGAGGAACTGAGACGAACGCAGGAAAGCACGATCTACCGCTACGCTATGCTCGGAGTATTCGCCGTCGAAGTTGCTTTCCTTACCGATAGCCTCGGCGAAGATATAGCATAGTACGCCAAGATCAGATGGGAGCGTTGTCTCATCTAGACTAAGCATCACACCGCCTGTATGAGGATAGTAGAAGTTGACACGGCATTCCTCGGCAATATCACGCACTCTCTCTGCACTAACGCCCTCTGGTAGCTCCACGAAAAGGGTGTCGAAGTAGCTCTTATGGCGCACCACATAACCAAGGTCTCTTAGGCGAGCAGCAATGTATCCGGCGAACGAATGCACACGGCGAGCGATATGCTTGAGTCCCTCTGGACCATGATACACAGCGTAGAAGCTACTCATCGTAGCCAAAAGAGCCTGTGCAGTACAGATGTTACTTGTTGCCTTCTCACGTTTGATGTGCTGCTCACGAGTCTGCAGAGCCAAGCGATAGGCATCTTTACCCATACGATCCTTGCTCATCCCTATGATACGTCCGGGCAGAGTACGCTTGTACTCCATGCGACAAGCGATATAACCAGCAGATGGACCACCGAAGTACATGGGCACACCGAATCTCTGAGCAGAGCCAAAGACTACGTCAGCTCCCCACTCTCCAGGAGGCGTTAGGAGAACAAGGCTAAGCAGGTCGGCAGCAACGGCTACCTTGGCATCGGCTGCTGCAGCACGCGCCACGAAGTCGGCATAGTCACACACCTCACCCTCGGCATTGGGGAACTGAACGATCGCCCCAAAGACCACATCTGTGAACTCAAACGTACGATAGTCTCCCACTACGATCTCTAGCCCCTGTGGGATAGCACGAGTGTGGATCACATGGCGCGTCGACTCAAACACCTGTTCGTCTACGAAGAGCACATTTGCTTTCGCCTTAGCCTTAGGCTTGCTACGCTCATTGTATAGTAGTAGCGCGGCCTCTGCCCCAGCTGTCGCCTCGTCGAGGAGCGAACAGTTGCTCAATGGCAGACCTGTGAGGTCTGTGATCACACTCTGGAAGTTGAATAGTGCCTCGAGGCGTCCTTGAGAGATCTCCGCCTGATAGGGCGTGTAGGACGTGTACCAAACAGGGTTCTCAAGCACATTGCGTAGCACCACCGGTGGCGTCACACAGTCGTACCAGCCACGACCAATGTAGGAGGTAAAGACCTCGTTTTTGGACGCTAGGTCTGCAATGTGCTCGGCAAACTCTCGCTCGGTCATCGCCTCGGGGAGCTCTAGAGCATGAGGGAGTCGAATGTTTGCAGGAATTGTCCCAGCAATCAGCTCGTCAATGGACTTAACGCCAATCTTCTGGAGCATCTGTGTGGCTTCAAGCTCACTAATCCCAACATGTCTTAGGGAGAAGTCGTTTGTGTTCATTGCTTTCTAAGGATTATTTGAAGTAGGGGTTATAATTCATTTCATGCCCAATTGAAGTGCCATCCCCATGACCAGTGTAGACAATAGTTTCCGCTGGCAGAGTGAACATATTGGCTCGAATACTATTAATCAAGTTGCTATAGCTACCGCCCCAGAGATCCGTACGACCAATATCTTCATAGAAAAGTGTATCGCCCGCAACTACGAAGCCTGCATCTGCACAATAGAAAACAACATGACCAGGAGAATGCCCAGGAACATCGAGCACCTGTAGCGTCGTTTGCCCAAAGGTCAGCCTATCCCCATGAGATATGGGGCTATATAGCTCGGCAGGCAGGGCCTCATACTTGATATTCAGACCGAAGAGCCTAGCCTGCTCACTAGGACGTGGCTGATCAGTAAGCTCACGAGGATGACAGTAGGCCCTGAGTTCTGGCCACTGCTTCATCGCCCAAGCATTGCCCCAGGCATGATCAAAGTGCAGATGGGTATTGAGCAGGAGCTTAGGAGTGAGGCCGTGAGTCTGGCAGTACTGGGCGAGGATGCTCTCTTCGCGCGCATCCATGCAACCACAGTCCACGATGGCGGCTTCTCCCGTCTCGTCATAGAGGAGATACGTATTCTCCTGTACAGTATTGAATGTAAAAACTTTAATTCTAGTCATAGTTGATTATAGAGGCAGATAGACGACTTTCTTCGTCTTGAAGTATTCTTCGTCAAACGTAGGATACAAGTCCTGTACCTCAACGATGTTTTTGTATTTACGTATTTCGCTCTGCAGCTCGCCTCCCTTGAGGCAAATCAATCCGTTGGGCATACCATTGCGCTGCTCGTGATGTACCAAACGGCGTACCATAGGCTCCAGCTCATCGAGGCGCATCACAGCTCTACTTACCACGAAGTCGAACTGCTCCTGGATCTGCTCGCCTCGTCCGTGCAGAGTGCGTACGTTCTTGAGTCCAAGCGACTCTGCAACGGCTGTCGCGACCTTGATCTTTTTGCCGATGCTATCTACAAGTAGGAACTCCGCCTCTGGGAACATAATAGCTAGAGGAATCCCGGGGAAGCCACCACCGCAGCCAAAGTCCAGAACATGAGTCCCGGGCTTGAAGCGTATCATCTGCGTGATGCCAAGGGAATGCAAGACATGATGCGGATAGAGCTGATCTATATCCTTGCGCGAAATCACATTGATCTGCGCATTCCAATGACGATATAGCTCATCGAGCCGAGCATACTGCGAGCGTTGCTCTTCGGTTAGGTTGGGAAAATATTTATCAATAACTGTCATAAACTCATTTAGGTCTTACACGTACGCCTCCAAGACACTCCCAGAGCGCAGGATAGAGCTGAGCAAATCGTAGGGGATCTTCACAATAATCTGCCCCATAGAGTATGGTGCTATCTCGTACGCATTGTAGCAATAGATCATCTCGGCATCAGTGAGATAGAAATTGCCATTAGCCGAAATGTCTCCTACTGAGAAGAATCCCTCTTGCTCCAGCTCCTCATCCGTGGAGGCATTATACTGATGCATGAGCCTCTGCCGTATGATCTGGTTGAGCTCTGTCTCATAGTCCTCTACGAATAGATCGGTTTCGCTCAAGGCTCGCCCCGTAGCTCGATCTACACAGATATACGCCGAGCCGTAATAGCCATGCGCCCCCCCAGTGAAGGTGTACTGGGACATCACAACCGACACCAAGTGTTTGTCTTGGTAAACGAACTCGTTGGTCTGCCTCAGCTCCCAAGGAGCGAAATCGGACAATTCAGCAAGCAGTGAATCGAGGCCATTGGATTCTATCGCGAAATCCTCCCAAATGCGATTGCGATAGGCCTCAACGAGATCGCCGGGCGAAGTGGTCGCTGAAACAAGATCACTTGGAAAGATTTCTCGTGCCAGCGCATTAGCCAGTATAGTATCTCCAAGCGGGTAGACATATTTGAGCGAGAACTTGAGGCTCTGCCCCAAACTATCCCCCTCGTTGCTAAACACTTCCTCCCTAACAATAGAGTCTAACTTCAGTGGCTCATCGCTGGCTCTAGAAGATGCTCTATCCACACACGAGGTTAGAGCTAGAGCGCTCACCAGACCTAGGCCTAGAAGCGAGTAGATGGACTTCTTTATTTGCATTCTGTTGTTCCTGTAATCTCCCATCTAGGGAGACATATAACTTATTGAGCAAATATACAATAAAATTAAGACACCAAAATCAAACTATATGGACGATATTGACTTGCTCTAGATGAGATAAAATCCGATACTCTATCAAGGCGAAAAACATCAAGAAAAAACCCGACAAAAAGGCAACAAGCGCACATAAAATCTCTCAGACTACCCTTAAAAT
>JAUMYV010000037.1 GCA_030528445.1 Porphyromonadaceae bacterium
GATTAATTATGATGAAACTACAAAACTGGCACCGCACGTCGATGTGTTTATTAAAATCACCTGAGCATATTCACCCAAATATCAGAAAGCAAACCTCATTAACCGATAGCTAAGTTAATAATTTATTTCACGCTTAGTGTGTTTTTATACTGGGAGCAGTTCGTTCTCGCCGAAATAGGAACGTCGATACGAAAATATGGCGGTGTCAGAATGCACAAACTGCAAGGATTCTGAGACACATAAAAGGGGCTGCGAGCAAAAACGAATTTTGCCACAGCCCCATACTATAAGTATTAACCTGATAAGTACTATCAGCCTAGATGACGCCCTGCTGTACCATAGCACTGGCTACCTTGAGGAAGCCAGCGATATTGGCGCCCTTGACGTAGTTGATGTAGCCTTCTTCGCGACCATACTTCACACACTGCTCGTGGATGTCGTTCATGATCTGGTGTAGCTTGGCATCTACCTCTTCGTTCGTCCAGCCTAGGTGCATCGCATTTTGGGTCATTTCTAGACCAGACGTTGCTACACCACCAGCGTTGACAGCCTTACCAGGGCCGAAGATGACCTTCTGCTCTACATAGTACTCGGCTGCCTCGGCCGTACAACCCATGTTGGAGGTTTCTGCCACCAGTAGTACGCCATTCTTGTGGAGCATACGAGCATCCTCTTCGTTCATTTCGTTCTGAGTAGCACATGGCATAGCGATGTCTACTTTCTGCTCCCAAGGCTTCTTGCCGGGGAAGAACTGAGCATGAGGGAAGCGCTTCACATAGTCAGCCACTACGTCGTTGCCGCTAGAGCGTAGGTCAAGCATGCACTGGAACTTCTCTGCCGTGTTGATGCCCTCAGGGTCGTACACATAACCGTCGGGGCCAGAGATTGTCACCACCTTAGCTCCTAGCTCAGTAGCCTTCTTGGCTACACCCCAAGCTACGTTGCCGAAGCCGGATATAGCTATAGTCTTGCCCTTGAGTTCTAGACCATTGGCGCGACACATATGATCTACGAAATAAACAGCTCCATAGCCAGTAGACTCTGGACGTAGACGAGAGCCGCCAAACTCCATACCCTTACCAGTGAAAGTACCTGTATGTTCGTTAGCCAGCTTCTTGTACATCCCATACATATAGGCAACTTCGCGTCCACCTACACCGATGTCTCCAGCGGGGACGTCGGTGTCTGGCCCCACATGGCGCCATAGCTCCGTCATGAAGCTCTGGCAGAAGCGCATAATCTCCCTGTCGCTACGACCACGAGGCGAGAAGTCCGATCCGCCCTTACCACCGCCCATAGGTAGCGTAGTGAGCGCATTCTTGAATGTCTGCTCGAAGCCTAGGAACTTCAAAATCGATAGATTAACTGTGTGGTGGAAACGGATACCGCCCTTATATGGGCCGATGGCGTTGTTGAACTGCACACGGTAACCGATGTTTACGTGCACCTTACCTGCATCGTCGATCCATGGTACTCTGAAGGTAATCACTCGGTCTGGCTCTACGAGTCGCTCGATGATGGCCTCGCGCTCAAACTCTGGGTGCTGGTTGTAAACATCCTCTACAGAGAGGAGAACTTCCTTGACAGCCTGGAGAAATTCCTTTTCGCCGGGATGCTTAGCCTCTAGGGCTGCTAAAATTTCCGATGATTTCATAGAAACACTGATAGTCTTAATGTGATCTAATCCGTGAATTTGCTTGAATGTTTCTGTGGCAAATATAGAGAGTTATTTCTATATATAAACCTAAAACAGAGAAAATTTTTAAGCCCGAAGTGTATTATCTGCGCTTTTTCTTAAAGAAGAAACTTGGCACCATGGAAATAACGCAAGAGATAAGCGTGGTACACAGGAGGATGAGTAAAATGTCGGAGGCTTGAATATCAATAGGGAAGGGCATGGACAAGAGCCCCTGCCCAGCTTCAATAAGCTCAAAATGATCTTGGAGCCAGCTCAATATTAGGCCTAGAGTGACCCCAGCCAACGACCCTAATAGGGAAATGAATACTCCAGCGAGAGCAAATATACGCCCCTCCAGACGAGCAGTCATACCTAGGGCCCGTAGAGTCTGTAGGTCGGCACGCTTCTCAAGGATGAGCATGGCTAGTCCACTGGCGAGATTGAATGCCGCCAGAAGGAGGATAAAGGTCATAATCAAGAAGACCATCAGCTTCTCCATCCGAATCAGGAATGTTAGCTCTGGATGTTGCTCTGCCCTATCGAGTAGCCGATATTTGCCAGCGAGGAGCTCAGTGAGGCGTTGCTTCCCTTGCTCGGGTGGTACACCTCGAGTAAGTCGTAGCGCCACAGCCGTAGCTATGTGATCTTCATACGAAAGCAGGTCGTGCATGACCGAGATATCGACATATCCCTGTCGATCAAACTCTTCGTCTACAGGACGCATAATCCCAGTAACCAACAGCGCAGTGGAGCGAAATGCTGTACTGGGGGCTAGAGGATTGATCAGTCCTTCCCTGCGAGGAAGGTATAGATTGGCGTCCTGCTGCGCCACGGGGCTAATGCCTTCTGAGGCTAGAGCCATACCGACAAGAATCTCCGCCACAGAATCTCTGTTCTGTGGGATGCGTCCCTCGAGCAGTAGGCTGTCTCTCTGCACTACCTCCCAGTAGCTGGGAGCCACACCGACGATATCTATCATATGCTCTGTACCTAGATGCCGTACAACGCCTTTGGCACGGAGCATAGGGCTGTGGCTAGCCACTAGATCTGCCCCGATTGCTTTGGCCAGAGTCGCCTCCCTCATATCGAGAGTGGTACCCTCGTGTGGGGTTATCATAAGCTCAGGAGCGGCAGTCCCCGTAGTCTGTAGGATTAGCTTGACGTAGCCGTTGTACACAGATAGAGCCACCACTAGCGCCATGGACACCACGGCAATGGCTACGGCAGAGATGCCCGAAACCCAGTTGACCGCACCCATTCGGGAGGGGCTAAAGAGGTAGCGCAAGGCAAAGAAACTGGTTACCCCCATCTTTCGAATTAAATCACTTGTCTATGTTATTGATGAAACCTAACATGCGAATTTAAGGCAAAAACTCGAAAGTCCTAGAGCCCCCTCTCACATACCCGTATGATCCTCTAGTGGGGGTGTAGCGGCTTTTTGTCCGCTTGGCTGGGGGTGTAGACAGGCACAAGATGTGGTCGCCAATCGTCAGGCACACTCATCATCGTGCGGATATCGATTTTGGGCTTGGAATCACGCTGACTATCATGGGTCTCAAAAAAAACGCCTACATATCTCTGATCCAGTTTGTAGATAGCTCCTGTCGAGCAGTCTACGGCCAATAGCTGCAGTGACCCACCAAGATTTTTTCTCTCCCATGCCCAGTTACCTTCGAAGTACGAGATGGCAAGGCGGAGCGGTGTAGATCCTCTCTCGGTTAGCTCAATGGTATAGTTAGCTCTCCTATTGGCGAGACCTTCTTGGGAGTCGAGGGTGAGGATGATGGGGGCTACACCTCGGAAAACAGGGATGTCGGATCGGTTGAGTATGCGCACCTGAGCTGGAGCAGCAGCCTCAGGCTTTAGACGTCTGCTACAGCTGCTAGAGCTCAGGAAGCTCAAAGAGGCTATAGTGGCCAGAGCCAAGGTGCGCAGTGTGCGATTGTGTAGTATGCTCATAAGAGACAGAGCGTTTGGATAATGGTGTTGATTGGTATGGCCGATTGACTATTGCTTCTTGTCGAGGCGAGCAAATCGGCGCGCGTATTTGGTTTGCTCTCGAATGAGCATCTGCTTATCTCCTAGCACCTTCGCCAGTTTTATCGTCGCTCTTAGGGCACTCAGCTCGGCAGGAGGTAGTTTGTAGCGGTACTTGGTGGCGCCTTGGCTTAGAAAATCAATCGTGAACGTGCCCTCCTGGGCGAGAGCGTTCTGCAGGTATAGAGCTAGAGAGTCGCCGACTTCTGCTCTATAGGTAACTAGCTCCCAGTTGTTCATGCCATCATTGTAGCGGTAGTTGAGCGCATCGTCGTGTACGACGCTCGGTGTCGTATAGGCCGAGTCTTGAGCCGAGTGCCGTAGCCGAATGGCAGAGTGGTTGAGCTTGCCTCCTCCCGTATAGACCGAGACGAGCTGTAGTACCCCGAGCGAATCTACCATGGCGCGCAGATGAGGGCGCGCGCCTAATCGGTTGGGCAGGAGCATAGGCATACAGTAGAGGAGCTGGGTGTCGTAGGCCTCGTTCTTGAGCTTAGCAAAGATGGGGAGAATCTCGTGTGCCTCCTCGTCTTTGAGCCTGATGAGGCTATCCAACTCGATGAGCTTATGCTCGGCCTCTCTTTGGCGAATCTCCCGTTTGATGCGCGTCCCCTCCCTTAGAATATCGACATTAGCAGGCGCGATACGCTCTGCGCTGTCGGCTAGAGCGAGAGCGTCGGCGTAGGCACCCGTTAGCCCTAGAGCTTGAGCCTCATGGAGTAGAGCCTCGGCCTCTGGGGCTTTGGCCTCACGGCAGGCATATAGCCCAATTGCTAGCCCTAGGAGGCTAAGTATGCGGATAGCTGTCGATCGCATCATATATTTACGGTATATTATAGTTCCTTACCCCTTGTTGATGAGTGAGCGGATGTTCTCCACGAGCAGGGCGAGAGCCACGGAGTTGAACCCTCCCTCGGGGATGATGATGTGGGCATAGCGCTTGCTTGGCTCTACGAAGTCGCGATGCATCGGCTTGACGGTAGAGAAATACTGCTTGAGTACAGAATTCATATCTCTCCCGCGCTCCTGTACGTCACGTACTAGTCGGCGCGCCAGACGGACATCATCGTCCGTGTCGATGTAGACCTTAACGTCCATCAAGTCTCTAAGTTCCTTATTCTCGAGGATTAATATACCATCTAGGATAATCACTTTGGCTGGCTGTACCGTTACAGTTTGCTCAAGGCGGTTGTGCTCGGTGAAAGAATAGACTGGGCGCTCGATGGGCTGACCTGCACGCAGCTGCCGCACATGCTCGATCATCATATCCGTGTCGAAAGCAGCAGGATGATCGTAGTTGAGTTTGGCGCGCTCCTCTAGGCTGAGGTCGTTGTGCGCCTTGTAGTAGAAGTCGTGGCAGAGGGTCGTTACCTGCTCCTCGACGAAGATATCCTGTAGCTTGCGTACAAGAGTGGATTTGCCAGAGGCTGAGCCGCCTGCCACGCCGATGATAGTAGTGCTATAAGTCTGCTCCATTGATAAGTTTGTATCTGATTTTGCTCCAAAGATAACTGATTTTTTGCTCCCCTCTCTTGCTTTGATGTCCGCATGGGGTACTGCTTATCCGGCTTGTTTGCCCTAGTCTTACTAGAGCAGGATCTAGAGTGGGCGTTTGGAGCTCTCCCGATGTGTAGGCTTGGATAGACCGAGGGCTGTGCAGAGCGGCGTTTGCCACTGCACAGCCCTCTAGCTGTTGAGGTTAGTCTACCAAGCAGGTTTACTTCTTCACGAGTCTGTGTACGCGCATCCCTTGCCCCTGGCCGACCTTGGCGATGTATACACCCTTGGGTAGGGCAGATACGTCGACGTGCGTAGTAGGTTCACTTGTCTCATATACGAGTACGCCAGTGAGGCTATAGATCGATAGCTGGCTGGCTGGCTTGAGGAAGAGGTCGTTGCGACAAGGATTGGGGTAGAGCTCCTTGGAGCCTTGACCAATGCCCTCGATGCTCGATGGGTCTGGGGTCTCCCCTTCCTTGACGAAGGTTACGTCAAAGTGCATATCTTTCTCGATCTTGCCGATGACGCACCTGCCGTAGCTATTAAACTTCTTGGCATCAAGCGTCTTCCCATCGTACTTAACAAAGCCGATTTCGTAGCCATCCTCTGGCGACAGCTCTAGGATGAGCTGTTCGCCCTTACCTAGAAGGAATTTGCCTTCCTCTTCGTCTGCATCCACGACCTCGAATGTTCCTTGACCAGAGACAACCTTATAAGTTATGGTGTAGGTCTCTTCCTCGTCTTCCTCATCTTCATCGTCATCGCTTTGGCTGGGGTCCTTGCCTTCGGCATAGGTAATGGTGATGACGCAGTCGCCATTGAGGCGTTTAGTCTGGAAGTTGCTGTCATTCCTCATCGGGTTTTTCACTTCTGGCTTAGTGACATCGTGCCAAATGATACTTGCGGGGTATAGGCCGCTCTTGGTCATCATGACGCGGACGTGGATGTAGTCCCATCTATTGTTCCACTTGGGGTTGCCCTTGAGTGGTACGATGACCTTGCCAGACCCTGTTTCGGGGTCAATGGTTACCTCCCCCTCGCCAACGAAGATGCGCGCAGGTGCCTCTCCTTTTTTGAGGACGCCCTTGTCAATGAACTCCTTGAGGTTGGTGTTTACCGTGACGGTGCGTGTGTTTGCTTCTTGTGCCGACATCTTGAGACTGAAGCCTAGGAGCATCAGTAGTACCAAGCATCTCTGAGCAAATACCATGAATAGAGAAAATGGACTCTTTTTCATAAGCGGTTTGAATTAATTAATGTTGTTGAAATGGTTATTTTGATACGCCTGCAAATGTAGCGAGTTTTCTTTGGAGTTGGTACGCTTTAGGGGTGGAAATACAGATTTTTCTAGTTATATCCCTCTCGTCGTCGCCTTCACTTGTAGATAACTCGGCCAATGCATTGCAAAGATCTCTACTCCGCTGCCATTGTGCAATCCCTATAAATAATGAAAAGTAAGCCTTCGTTTGGTGCGAAACTACCCAATTGTCAGTAGGTTCTGGTTAAGGTTCTTGCCCAAGGATAAGAGGAGCGGCTAGGGGTGTTCGTGAGATTTGAACAAAAAAGTACAGATTTGTTTGCAAGTTCCAGAGATTGTACTTACCTTTGCAGTGCAAATGAGCTATAGAAGCTCTGCCTCATGCGGTTGTGGTGTAATTGGTAGCCACGTCAGACTTAGGATCTGATGCCGAGAGGCGTGGGGGTTCGAGTCCCTTCAACCGCACTAGATAAGCCTGCAAGACATCTTGCAGGCTTATTTTTTATCCCTATGTGCATCCTTCCCTGAGGAACATCCTGTAGGCTAGCGACTCATTCTCTTCAGACATGCCACCACGAGACGCACATCTCTGAGCGTTTTGCTGCGATAGCTGATTGGTACAGCCAATCGCCCGAAGTAGAGAAAGCCGAATAGCTCATCTAGACGAGGGTATAACCTGCGCCCATCTCCGCCAATCTTGCAGCCTAGAGCACGCCCCCACTCCATAGTACAAATATAGGATTTACCCTCTAGCCACGAGCCGTCTAGACCTAGAGCCTGTAGCTCTGCCATGAGGGTCGAGAGGTGAAACCAGGCATTGTGTGCCACGACAATCTCGGCACGACCGACGTCGTGCATCAGTCGCTCTAGCACCAGGCGTGGCTCTTCGCCTCGGTGCATCTGCTCGTTGCTGATGCCGTGAATCCGAATGGCCTCCGTCTGCATCGCTCCCTGCTGGCGCAGCGTGTGGCTCTCCTCCTTGATGCTTCGCCCCGAGCGGTCGGTAAGCTGCCACGAGAGGGCAACGATTCGTGAGGGAGCCGATGGGACATCCGATGCCTCAGAGTCTATCGCATCGAAGGTCTCTGTATCGAGGGCGAGGTAATAAGGGGTGCGGCCGGTGTCTGCTGGATCTACTCGGAATAGCTCCGCCTCGTCGATGCTTAGGCGTAGCTCGGGGCGGAAGCTCTCGGGCGGCGAGAGGTGCCGACGCTTGCGTCCCAGATACCACAGCACTAGGCCTAGTACCAACGCTAGACCTAGTGCTGTGAGGAGTACTATCAATAGTAGTGGCATCTGGCTCGGTTTATTTCGCCAGGAGGAAGGCTCTATCTCGCTCGGCAGCCTCCTGCACCCAGGCCTCTGGGACGAAGCTCCAGTTGTCTGCCTTGACGGGGCTAACCACGCCCTTGACCTCGAAGAACTTCATCAGGCTGAAGAACTGATCTTGATCCGACGAGCCCACGATGCGCCTAGGCAGATCGGCCTTGTCGATGCCCGAGCCAATAGTGAGCATACCGCCAGCTCCGCCAGCACGGTAGCTATTGATCGCCACCCTGTATCGCTTCTCCAGGACAAAAGGCTCACCGCTAGAGAGCTGCTGTATGCTGATGCGCTGCCCCGCAGGCTTGGTTACATCTACCGTATAGTCCAGTCCGTGAGCTGCGCTATAGTTGAAGGTAGGCACGAGCGTCTTGTAGCGATCAGTGGGCTTGGCATCTGGGCGGAACTTGAGCAGATGTCCCTCGCGACTCGTCATCTGCTCCGTCCATCCGGCATACGAATGCTCTAGATAGCCCTTAATCTCGGCTCCCGTGAGCTCCATCAGATAGAGGTGGTTGGAGAAGGGGCAGAACTTAAACAGATCGCGCACATAGACATCGCCTGCTGCTAGATGGGCGGATAGGCTCAGGGGTGCGGCGAAGGATAGCTCCGCCCCCACTGTGTACATCTGCATCTGGTGCACCACATTCATATAGGCCGATGGGCCAAAGAGGGCATCGGTAGCTACGACGGGGGCATCAATCATCCCGATGCGCTTGTCTAGGAAGTCCTGTACGCCCTCGGCTTCCCGAGCGAAAGTTTTGATGAAGTCCCCACTTGGCTCATACTGGTTCAGGTCGTGCAGTGTCGCCGTGATGTGCTTAGTCGTCTTGTCGCCGTCTTTGGTGATGGTGATGCTTAGGTCGCTCACGAAGTCGAGATGATTGGCAGGGTTGATCAGCAGCACCGAGTCCGTTTCGCTGCGCTTAACCCATTGGTTCGTTTGGCGATGGTCGTGCCCCATCAGGATGATGTCGATGCCCGCTACGGCTGTCGATAGCGTCTGGCCTGCATTCTCTAGATAGCTCTCGTTGTCGTTGGCTAGCCCCGAGTGGATGAGGGCAACCATCAGATCGGGCTTCTCTGTCTCTAGGATGCGTGGCACCCAGATCTTGGCACTCTCGACGATGTCTTGGAACTCTATCCCCTCGTAGAGGTGCTTGGGTAGCCACTGTGGGATAGCAGGGGTTACTAGACCCAGTACAGCCACGCGGACGCCCGATAGCTCGAAGACCTTGTAGGGCTCGAAGTAGGGCTTGTCGCTCCCCTCAACTAGGGCATTGGCCCCTAGGATGGGGAACTTGGCCTCACGGACGAACTTATCGTACACACGATGCCCCGGCTCGATGTCGTGGTTGCCGATAACGGCTGCGTCATACTTGAGGTAGTTCATCGCCGAGCTTACGGCATTAGGGCTGAGCGTGTCGATGTAGTTGGAGAAATAGGTAATCGGTTCGCCCTGCAAGAAGTCGCCCCCATCGAGTAGGAGTACGTTGGGTTCCTGCTCGCGCACCTGACGCATCATCTCGGCTAGGCGCGCCATGCTCCCTGTTCCCTCGCGCTGGTTGATATGATCCTCGGGGAATAGATTGCCGTGTACATCCGTGGTATGGATCAGGCGTAGCGTAGTGGTTTTGCTCCCCGTGCAGCCCGAGAGCACTAGCCCTAGCAGTAGGGCATAGCATAGGAATAAAAGCGATTTGCGATTCATATTGTCGTACTAAAATTGATGAATGTCTCGACTAACTGTACGACAAAGGTATAGATAAGCCAGCTCATTCCTCTACGAGTAGCTCGATGAGTATGGGGTAGTGGTCGCTATATCCCCCCTGATAGTGCGCCCCTGCGTAGGTACGCCAGGGCACCAGATAGCCGCCTTGTCGTGGCTCACGTCCTAGATACGAGGGGCAATAGTTGCGTGCAGAGCCATGCCGATAGCGTAGGGGTGAGCTAGAGACGAGTAGGCTCTCGGAGAGGATAATCTGGTCGAGCTGCTCCCAGACACCTCGGAAGCAGTAGCTCCCCCGGGGAGACGCTCCGCCCTCGAGAGAGGCGAAGGCATTGTACAGGCGGAGCGTCTCGGCGCTCTGATCGAGGTAGTCCTCTGGGATAGTGAGCGATGCGCCGAGGTCGGTGCGCGTGGCGACCTCCTCGGGGGAGCCGTTGAAGTCTCCCATGACGACGAAGTGCCCCTGTCCCTGCTGCCCTTGATATAGGCTGTCGCAGACTTCCCTAAGCCTGCGGGCCACTGTACGCCTAAATCCCTCGCTGGCACGTGCACCCTCTCGGCGCGACGGCATGTGGCAGACGAGGAGATTGACCAGATGCTTGCCTGCTAGGATGCCCGAGACTTGCAGCAGGTTGCGCGTCGTTTTGTGTGGATGACCCTCGAAGTGGATTGGGTACTCGACGAGGGCTTTGAGCTCGAATAGCTCTCTGCGGTACAGCAGAGCGACGTCTATCCCTCTAGGGTCAAGGCTCTGGGTGATGGCGTAGTCATATCCAGCCTTACGCAGGGAGGTGAATTTGAGTAGATCTCTGAGCGTATCTGCATTCTCTACCTCGATGAGGCCGACAAACGTAGGCCAAGACAGACCGCCAGCACGGCTAACGACCTGGGCGATGCGCTCCAGTTTGCGCCGATAACGCTTGTAGCTCCATAGGTTCTTGCCCTCGGGCAAGAAATCTTCGTCCTCGGTGGCGGGGTCGTCTGTGGTGTCGAAAAGATTCTCCACGTTGTAGCACATCAGCGTGTGGCTGTACGGTTGGGCTAGGGCTTCGGTGTGGGCTAGGGCGGACATGATTATGATGTATAAGTATACAATCCTCACAGCCTCGAGTGGCTTATGGGCTTGCTGGCATGGGAGGCTCTGGGCATTCATCGTCTATTGTGTTTGCGAACTATCGAAGATGGTTGTTTGTGGACTGATTAGCTTATCCATAGTTGTTTTTTGCGTTTTACACGTTGGCTCGAAAGCCATCTGTTTATGTGAAGATTTTAGATGCTGATAATGCAAATATATTCTATTTAAGCTAGAAGATCAATGAGGAATTTTGAGGTAAAGGGTTGATGTTTGTATTTCTTTGTATTCCTGTCTCAACTAGGTGTTGTCGCACTATGAGGCTATCGAATTGATGAGATTTATATTTTAGCTCAAATTTCAGAATGTTGATGAGAGAAATGCTTTGCGGAGGGATGAAAATGGCGGACAGCGTAATTTGGCGTCTAGGAGGCGCTAGATTGAGTTCAACCTCGTTTGGGCGCTTGGAGATTAGCCGAATGAAAATCACCGTCTAAAACGCCTATTTTATATTCCCCTAGTAATGAAATGGATAGATTGTCGCTTACTCCGATTGGCTCCAAGTTAGGCTTAGATTTCAGCATTTCTCTGCACTAATCTTTTTGGATGTGTGTACACATCGCGGCGGATTGTAGGACTAATCCGAAAAAATCTCTCAGAGTTTTTCCTCCAAGGCCGACCAATTGCCCCCAAATCGCTCAGTTGGTTCGTCCAAATTGAGCCACATCCATTTACACAATTTAACCAAAATAGAGAAATATGCATAGCTACGGCTATCCACTAGAGAATACACCCAACCTAGATAGCCTACTAGCTGTTGGTGCTGCAGTACAATTCGACGACGTGGTCAGCGCCAAGCCCAACACTCAGGCCTCGATTGCGGCGATGATATCCATCGGAGAGAGCCGTGCGGGAGGCAAATGGTACGACGCCCCTATCCTACTCCCTCTGCTACGCTCTGCTGGGTACTATACTTTTGGGCTAAGCGCCCAAGAGAAGCTAGGGAGTGATTTATACCGATGACACGTCTCTGGCCATCGACTAACCAAGCATCAATCTTAGGTTTGTGTGGCGAAACTGACTTGAGGGGCATAAGACTCTATAGTAACGCTCTACAACAGATTGAGGGCTAAATAGGTTTCTATAGTATTATGAGTCGTAAGAAAAAAGAATTATTCTGGGGTAAGTACGAGATTACCAAGTTCGGAGTCCGCGTAGATGCCTATCATGTCAATCTCGAGGATGCGGAGACCTATTGTCGAGACAGAGAAGCTTTGGCCGAGCGGGCAACGCGCTTCTTCGAGACGTTTTGCTTCAGGGTGTCGAGAGACTGGGCTGGTAGCGAAGATGGGGAGGCAATCGTCGGCTACAACCGCCGAGAGGAGATTATAGCGCTCATCCATCTAGACCCTCTAGGCATACAGATGCATACGGAGAACCCCGACGATCGAGCCTTCGAAGACGAGCTACTCTATCACAACGAAATCGATCGAGATGATCTGCCTTGTATCGCCCTTAAGGCTAGAGAACCCTAGGCATTGGCGCTCCACTTATCATTTGCTCTGCGTCTGCCTATTGGCATAGATGAGCCAATTGGCACACATCTAGGTCTGAGCCCAGCAGGTCTAATGGACACAATGACACTCTAATGATTTATGATTTAGAATGTTGGTGCACATCTTGCCCTGTATCTACCTAGGAGTTTGGGAAAATAAAGACTCTAGAGCTAGTGAAGTGTTGGGAGAATAGGCATTTTTGATTACCTTTGCACGGATTTTACGGTAATTGGCAGTGACGAATACTGATCTATACAAGCTCAATCTCAAGTCGCTATCTCAGGGGAAGCACAGCTTTTCTTACGAGCTAGACGACAGCTATTTTGCAGGCATTGAGTCTGATGAAATACATGGCGGAGAGGTGCATGTAACCGTGAGCCTTGAGAAAAATGGTGAGGTTCACAAACTGGAGCTATCCTACGACGGCTATGTTGTAGTTAATTGTGATCGTTGCTTGGAACCAATGGAGCTAGACGCCTACGACACGTACGAGATGGTCGTGAAGTTCGGCTCAGAGTATAGCGAAGAGGATGAGGTGCTCATCCTGCCAGAGCGCGAGGGCGTACTTGACCTGCATTGGCATCTATACGAAGATATAGCTCTATCTCTCCCAATGCAACGCATGCACGAGGAGGGAGAGTGCGATAGCTCTATGATGAACCTCTATGGCCAGCTATCCACGAACGAGATTAGAGAGGCGAGTGAGGAGTCTAAGCAAGACATAGCGCGCGACGAAGATGGCATTGACCAGCGCTGGGCAGCACTCAAGAAGCTAAAGAAGTAGGGACTCGGCATAGTGATGCCCTACCACGAAAGAAGAAGATTAATAAATTAAAATAAAATAAGACAATGGCACATCCAAAAAGAAGACAGTCCAAGACAAGAACAGCCAAGCGTCGTACACACGACAAGGCGGTAGCGCCTACTTTGGCTAAATGCGCGAACTGCGGAGAGTGGCACATCTTCCACACCGTGTGTGGTGCTTGTGGCTACTATCGTGGCAAGCTAGCTATCGAAACTGATTTAGCTCTATAGCAGAGAGTTTAGTCTCAATCAAAAGTCCCATGACTCTGTCTATGGGACTTTTTTTGTACCTTAGCTGGGCATTATCTCATCAAACGAAGACTTTTATAATGAACGCAATCAATGCTGTTGTTACAGCAGTCGGCGGTTACCTCCCAGAGGATAAGCTGACCAATGCTGATATTGAGAAACTAGTAGACACCAACGATGAATGGATTATGACTCGCGTTGGGATTAAGGAGCGTCGTATCCTCAAAGATCCTAGCAAGGGTGCGTCCTATCTAGCCATTCAGGCCGTGCGCGATATGCTTGAGCGCAATGGCATCGACCCACTCACGGTCGATGGACTCATTCTCGCCACCAACACCGCAGACTATCATTTCCCTACTACATCTTCTATTGTAGCACACGAAACGGGCTGTCTCAATGCCTTCACTTTCGATCTATCTTCCGCCTGCCCAGGCTTCATGTATGCCTTGGAGACAGGTGCCAACTATATTCGCTCGGGCAGATACAAACGCCTTGTGATCGTAGCAACCGAAAAGATGTCGGCTGCGGTAGACTACACAGATCGTGCCACTTGCCCACTCTTCGGCGATGGAGCAGGGTGCGTACTACTTGAGCCTACGACCGAGGAGCTAGGCGTACTGGACGCACACTTCCGCACAGATGGTACTGGACGTAATCATCTGATCATGAAGGCTGGAGGCTCGGCCAACCCAGCCTCTCACGAGACGGTGGAGCGTAGAGAGCACTACGTCTATCAGGAGGGGTCTGCGGTCTTCAAGCAGGCGGTCAAGGGGATGTCCTCTAGTTGCAAACTCATCATGGATCGCAACAACCTCAAGTACGAGGATATCAACTGGGTCGTACCCCATCAGGCCAATCTACGCATCATCGATGCCGTAGCTCGCATGATGGAGGCGCCTATGGAGCGCGTGATGGTCAACATCGAGAAGTGTGGCAACACGAGCTCAGCCACAATCCCCATCTGTCTATGGGAGCGTGAGAAAGAGCTCCGCAAGGGCGACAACCTAATCCTAACAAGCTTCGGTGCAGGCTTTACCTGGGGAGCCATCTACCTCAAGTGGGGCTACGACCCAAAATAGATATAGCACAAGCACCAACCCATGTCTCTCCAAGACTCAGCTCCAAGGACTACTATCAATGAAGGGACTAGAATATAGAGCTGATATTGATGGGCTGAGGGCATTAGCAGTTCTTGCTGTCATCATATTTCACATCAACCCCGAGTGTATGCCCAATGGCTTCCTCGGGGTTGATGTCTTTTTTGTCATCTCGGGCTTCCTAATCACCAGCATTCTCTATGAGGCTGAGAGCCGTCAGGAGTTATCCCTTAGATCATTCTACGCCAAACGAGCACGTCGCATCCTTCCTGTATTTTTCGTTGTCGTGGCCGTATCATTAGCCCTAGCCTACTGGCTATTCCTGCCAACTGATGCGCTAGCTATAGGGAAATCTGCCATCGCTGCGATACTCTTTGCGGCAAACTTCTACCACGCACGCCACAGCGACTACTTCGATGTCGGGGCAGAAGAACAGCCACTGCTACACCTCTGGTCGCTCTCAATCGAGGAGCAGTTCTACTTCATCTTCCCCGCTCTACTCCTCGGCCTACTAGCTATCGGGCGAAAATTATCCGCTAAGCGAAAGCATGGTGAGCACTCGTTTGTACTGACAACGCTAATAGCCTTGGCAGTTTTATCTCTCGCTTCATCACTTCTCACGCTCGATGCTCTAGGCATTAACCTCAATCCATATTACCTCTCTCACACACGCTTCGGAGAGCTACTGGTTGGTTCTACTCTAGCCGTCTATCTCTCTCGAGGGCGAAATCCTCTAGAGCCTACAAAAGCTAGCCTAATAGGAGGCATAGCTTTGGCTCTGCTTTTGGCGTCATTCTACTGGCGAGGCGCATTTATCTCTCCTTGGTTCCCAGGGCTTCTTGCGCTAGTCCCGGCCATAGCTACGGCTCTACTGATCTACGCCAACGCTTCGCCCTCTCCACTTCGTAGGCTGTGTTCACTTGCTCCCATGGTCTGGCTAGGGAAACTCTCCTACTCGCTCTACCTGTGGCATTGGGTCGTTTTAGCCTTCATCCGATACTTCTGGGGCGTGGGCGTACTTCCGCTTTGGTTGATTGCTTTAGCAATTGTTCTAACATTAGGTGCATCTATCGCGACTTACTACCTCGTCGAGCAGCCCATTCGCAGGCATCGCTATTCGCTTGGGATAAGTTTGGTCAAGCTCTACGCCCTACCTGCTCTCATCGTAGTCTTGATTTTCTGTGCAATCAAGCGCCTTCCGCCTGCCGAGGGAGCATACTTCGGCTTTCTGGACAAAACGAGCTGCTGCTTCGACACCCTAGAGGGCGACTGTCTGATGGGAGATCAGACGAAAGCGCCCAAAGTCTTGATCGCTGGCGACTCACATACTGGGCATCTAAGTCGCTTCTGGGATTACGTAGGGCAGAGAGAGGGCTGGAGCGCCTTCGTCTCGGCATCGAAGTCCTGCCCGTTTTTCTTCGGATATGACTACTACGACCCTTGGCAAATCAAAGACTTCTGCGCTTGGCGCAACGCTTGGCTCAGAGAGAAGTATCAGCATTATCCCATCATTGTCCTAGCCAATTATTGGGGTTCGCCCGAATATGCTGCCGACCCGAAGTTCGTTCCGGCTCTAGTGGAGACATTAAAAGAACTGCTCAAGCACGGCAAGCGCGTCTATTTGGTAAACTCTTGCTATCAAGTGAGTGCTCCGCCCTCTAGAGCCTTCTATGCCGATGGGCGAGGTCTACCACTACCGCTAGAGCAATGCGGCTGGCGACCTAGAGGCGATCTATACGCAGAGACTCGTGGTCATGCCGAGCGGATAAAAAAACTAGTAATGCATCAATTCCCATCGGTGCAGTGGATTGATCTAGAGCCTTACCTGCCGAGCAATTTCATCTACGACGACAAACCAATACTCGGCGACAATCGACATCTGAATGCCTACGGGGCAGAGGTTCTGGCGAAGATATTCTCACGAAAAAATAGGCTTATCCAAGCCAAAGACCTACAATAGCGAACTTTTTGTCCGATAGAGAGGTTTCAGTCTAGAAGGGCAATGGATCCCAACGGTCTACCCCTACGGTTAGAAATTACAGAAATACAACTCAAAATTTAAGATTACATCATTGATTATGAAGCATGAACTAGTTAAGCTGCCTTACGGGCCTCACGATCTAGAGCCAGCAATCAGCGCCGAGACTCTATCATTCCACCACGGTAAGCACCTACAGGGCTATGTAGACAACCTAAACAAGCTCATCGAAGGAACTGAGTTTGCAGAAGCAAGCCTAGAGGACATCGTACGCAAGAGCCAAGGCGCTATTTTCAACAACGCAGGCCAGACGCTCAACCACAACCTATACTTCACTCAGTTTGCTCCCAACGCTGGTGGCGCACCTACAGGCAAGCTCCTTGCTGCTATTGAGAAGAAGTGGGGTAGCTTCGAGGCTTTCCAGGCTGAGTTCCTAACGGCTTGCACGACGCTCTTCGGCTCTGGCTGGGCCTGGCTAGCATGCGATGACAAGGGTGAGCTCTGCATCACCAAGGAGCCTAACGGTAGCAACCCTGTGGTAAGTGGCCTAAAGCCTCTGATGGGTATCGACGTTTGGGAACATGCTTACTACCTAAGCTACCAGAATCGCCGTGCCGACCACATCAAGGATGTTTGGAACATCATCGACTGGAACGTAGTAGCAGAGCGCTACTAATTACCAATCAGGTTCGTGACATGAACTCATAAAAAGGGGTTGTGGCAAAATTCACTTTTGCTGCAGCCCCTTTTAGGTGTTTCTGAATAAGCAAAATGCAAGACTCTAAGACTGAGGGCAGAAGGAGTATCCTGAAGCATGAGGCAGAAGTCGAATATCGCGAATAACACAGCATTTTGCGTATTATGACACACCGCCATTCTCCTTATTATGGTTACATTTGTTCCTATTACTTCAATACTCTCTCAATGACAACGCTAGATGAGATCAAGGCGCCAGTGGCAAGCTATGTGGATCAGTTCCACGAGCAGTTTGAGCAAATCCTACTAAGCAAGAGTCAGTGGCTGACGACAGCTGTGGAGCACCTCTCACGCTCGACGGGCAAGATGGTACGCCCCATTATGACAAGTCTTATGGGTGGTCTGATCACACCAAACCTACCAAGCAAGACAATCGACTCTGCCATACTGCTTGAGCTCATCCACACGGCTACACTCATCCACGATGATGTCATCGACGAGGCCAGCACACGCCGAGGTCGCCCTACACTCAACGCAATATTCGACAATCGTGTAGCCGTCCTAATGGGTGACTTCGTTCTCTCCTCGGCGCTTATCGGCGCTATTGCCACTAAGGATATGCGCGTCGTCGGCGTAGTATCTGCCATCGGCAGAGAGCTAACCGAGGGAGAAATTCGTCAGTTCGAGACAGCCGACAATGTCGTTCTAAGCGAAGCGGTCTATATGGATGTCATCCG
Source organism: Porphyromonadaceae bacterium (assembly GCA_030528445.1). Lineage (GTDB taxonomy): Bacteria > Bacteroidota > Bacteroidia > Bacteroidales > Porphyromonadaceae > Porphyromonas. The sequence goes on from JAUMYV010000037.1 coordinate 17,715, forward strand.
TCAGAAGACGGCCGTGCTCTTCCGCTCCTGTGCAGAAGTAGCCGCCATTACCACCGACGCCCCAGAGAGTGAGATACAGACACTAGGCGACTGTGGCGAATATCTAGGAATCGCGTTTCAGATTCGAGACGATATCTTCGACTACTACACCACCGACGTAGGCAAACCTACAGGCAATGATATCCGAGAGGGGAAGGTAACGCTCCCCCTACTGCACTGCTTGATGGAGGACAATGGCAGCAGCCCAGAGGGGGCTCGCGCGCTCAACATCCTGCAGAGCAAAGACTTCACAGAAACTAATATAGACTACCTGCTCACTTTCGCCAAGGAGCGTGGAGGCATCCAGTACGCCGAGCAGCGCATGAACCAATTCATCGAACAAGCGAAGTCTATCCTGTACACATACCCCGAGAGTAACTACCGAGCTGCTCTGCTTGCACTTGCAGATTTCATCGCAGGGCGTAACATTTAGTCTGTCCCATCTAGAGTATTGTCCTATGGCATACAAGAGACCACTTACCCGCACGCAGAGCATCATCATCGCAGTACTCTGGTTCGTTTTGGCGGGCTTCTACCTCGTCTACGGCAAGCTAACCGCTGGCGGATTAGTTATGCTCCTGATGTCGGCCTTCATTGTCTTCTATCCTATAGTCAAGAGCCTCAAGCAGAGGCGTGAGTAGTGGAGCACACACTCGTTATATTGGGCAACGACCCTCCTTCACAAAAACAACTTGTCCCCCCAGAGAGCTTCGCAAGCCACTCTAGGGGGACAAATCTTTTCGTCTATGCCACAATCTGTAAGGCTGACGCGTAGACTATTTGGGTAGCTCCTCAAAGTCTACGTAGTCGTCACTATTCTCTTTGTCAAATCGTTTAGCTTCGATCTCATCCATATCCATTTTCTCTTTCTTCTGGCTGGATGCATCTTGCGAAGCGGCGTGCCTACTAGAGCTCGCGCCCTGCCTCATATGATCCTGAGCTCTCTGCTGAATCCGTCCAATGACCCATCTGATGAACCAGTTGCGCAGCACAGGCATGAGCAGATATAGTAGGATCGCGATAAGCAGGAGTGTTCCGACAAATTCCATCGTTTCTAATTTTCGTTTAGTTTGATCTGATACCTCGAGTTCGATGACCTAAGCCTTAGTCGAACCCTGTACGATAGAGAGCAAAACGTATGCCAAGACACCTATGGAGAAGCCCAAAAGGCCGAAAGCAACTACCGAAGCAACCACAGCCACTACCAAAATGATTTGATAAGCTAGAGCAGAGAACGAAAGTTTCTTCACCTTAAAAGAAAACATCGGAATCTCGCTCAGCATCAGGTAAGCCAAGAGTACTACACCAACGTAGGTAGAGACTCGCATCCCTACTCCACCAATCAGATCTGCTAGAGTTGGGATAAACGCCCAATAGCCAATCCAAAAGAGCGCATTAGCAGGCACAGGCAACCCGATGAATGAAGTGGTCTGACGCGTATCGTGATTGAACTTGGCTAGTCTAAGCGCTGCAGCTGCGGCCAAAACCAAAACGGGGAGAGCCTCGTAGAAGCCAATACCAGTATCCCAAAGCCCCTGAACAACTAGGATGGCAGGTGCAAGGCCAAAACTCAAGACATCGGCTAGAGAATCCAAATCCTTACCAATAGGCGACGAAACACCTAAGGCACGAGCTGCTAGCCCATCGAAGAAATCAAATACAGCAGCCAGGATGATGAAGGTAGCAGCCATGTGCAAATCGCCAACCTTGAGCGTATATATGATAGATAATGCCCCCGATAGGAGGTTCAGACAGGTAATGGCGTTGGGGATATGCCTCTTGATATTCATTGTCTTTACTGTGGGAGGCGAGCAATCATCGTTACGTTACCATCAACCTTCTGGCCTAGCTTAACGCAAACTTCGGAGCCAAGAGGGAGATAGAGGTCTACACGAGAGCCGAACTTGATGAAGCCTAGATTATCGTTGATGCGAGCCTGCTGGCCTACCTCTGGGTAAGTCACGATGCGCTGCGCTACAGCACCAGCGATCTGGCGAGCAAGGACGCGATGTCCCTCTGGCGTCCGGATCACTACGGCAGAACGTTCATTGTCCGTGCTACTCTTAGGCAGGTGAGCTGCGAGGAAGCGCCCCTTATTGTGCGATACATGCTCAACCGTTCCATTGACAGGAATCCAGTTAACGTGCATATTGAACACGTTCATAAAGACAGACACTTGAAGGCAGCGACAGCCCATGATTTCCTTCTCGTCTACCTCCTCGATTACCACTACTTTACCATCGGCAGGGCAAACCACTGCGAGGTTATTTGCAGCCTCGGGATGCTTGCGAGGGATATAGCGGAAGAAGTTGAGTACTAGAGCGTAAAGAATGATAGAGATGGCTAGCGTCACATAGAACGCAACCCCTACCCCGGAGAGCATATACGCCGTAGCGCAGAATAACGTCAGCGATATTCCAATGCCAATCAAGAGACTAGTCCCTTCTTTGTGAAGTGTCATTGATGTTCAGTTTATTGCTTATTAATTAGTTTATTTGCTGATTTTGAACGAGCAAAGATAATAAATCCCTAGCAGAGTTGGGGCAGCGGACTACAACCAAAACACCCAGCCCTCACTACACATAGCATGCGCTTATTGTCGGTCATCTCCCTCGAGCCTCAACAAAAACTTCATAAATTCGAGACGGATCATTTCTCTCGAAGTTGCACCTCGGAGCCCGTGACGCAGATAGCTTGTTTATTGCTGAAAGGCAGAAGATTTAGCTCTGGATTATCAGCTAAAACCTGCTCTACTGCTCGCTTAAATGGATAATTTGTATGATGAGGTAGCGGGTAAACATCTATCACGTTTAACCCCTCGAATGAAGTCAGCTCTGGAGCTTCAATTGGGTTGTCTAATCCTTTCATATAGGATACATCTGGCGATAATATCGCACTCCCAGCGGATTCTCCGATATAAACAATCCCCCTATCGATAAGCTCCGGAATCTTGACATCTGCACCTTTCTTTTTAAGCTCTTGAAGCAAAAAGAATGTATTTCCGCCAGAGATATAAACCATATCGTTACGTTCGAGCCTATCTGAAACATCCGACTTGGACATTTGGCTTATTTCCAAAACGTCTACCTCTAGACCTAGTTTCTCTAAGGCTTTCTTTCCTGCCTCTACATAGAATGT
>JAUMYV010000038.1 GCA_030528445.1 Porphyromonadaceae bacterium
GGTATGCCCTTGCCCTAGAGGACCAGAGGTATTCTCTACACCGCGAGCCACATCTACCTCGGGGTGCCCTGGCGTCACGCTACCCCACTGACGGAACTGCTGCAGATCCTCCATACTGTACTTGCCAATGAGAGCAAGCTGAGCGTAGAGCATAGGCGACATGTGCCCAGGGTCGAGGAAAAAGCGGTCGCGCCCAGGCCAATGCGGATTTTTGGGGTCAAAAATGAGGAACTCGGAGAAGAGGACATTGACGAAGTCAGATCCGCCCATAGCTCCCCCAGGATGCCCACTTTTGGCCTTCTCTACCATAGATGCTGCCAGTATACGAATGTTGTCGGCAGCCTTAGTCATCAGTTGGTTACTGTTCATGATGCACAAAGCGTTTGTTTATTGGATGTTATCAAATATTCTTAGCACGAAGCGTGTAATGCTACCCCAAAGTTACGGATTATTCCGGGTTCATCCGAAATTCCACGTCAAGGAAGCGTGACGAATGCCTGTTTACCCTCTTGACAAGGCTACCGCGCAGCAATACCGACAAATGCGCATCTATATTTTGTTTATGTAACACTTGTTACATCATTCCTTAAGTCTGGTTCTTACTTTTGTCCCAGAATTCTAGGCAATATCACTTTCAACGACTTACCTAACTTATGAATAAAGCGACAATGTTTTGTTATCAGTGCCAGGAGGCAGCCAAAGGGATCGGTTGTACCATCAGGGGAGTATGTGGCAAAGAGGCCACGACCTCGGCTTATATGGATCTACTGATGTTTACCGTCAAGGGGATATCAATCATTACTCGAGCTATGCGTCAAGCTGGCATCGAGGTCTCTGCTGAGACCAATCACTACGTCACGGACGCACTCTTCTCTACCATTACCAATGCCAATTTCGATAACGAGAGCATCAAGGCACGCATCCATAAGGGCGTTGCTCTGCGCGATGAGCTCCAAGATGTAGCACAGAAGTCTGGCATTACACTGCCTCAGGACGACGCTCTGCTATGGGATGGCGCAGAAGCCTCTTTCTCAGACAAGGCAGAAGCGGTTGGAGTCATGAGGGAGACCAACGAAGATGTGCGCTCGCTCAAAGAACTAGTCGTCTATGGACTCAAAGGTATGGCCGCTTATCTAGATCACGCCATGCGTCTAGGACATGATGACGAGGTTTGCCATGCCTTCACTCAAGAGGCTCTAGCGCAGATTACGGTAGACAGCTCATCGACAGAGGAGCTCATTGACCTTGTGCTCAAGACGGGAGAGATGGGCGTTCGTGCGATGGCTCTCCTCGACACGGCTAATACTTCTCGCTATGGGCACCCCGAGATGACGAAGGTCAATATCGGGGTTGGCACCAATCCAGGGATTCTCATCAGCGGACACGACCTAAGGGATATCGAGGACTTGCTCAAGCAGACCGAGGGAACTGGCATCGACGTCTATACACACAGCGAAATGCTCCCAGCGCACTACTATCCAGCCTTCAAGAAGTACAAGCACTTCGTAGGCAACTATGGCAACGCTTGGTGGCAGCAGCGCGAGGAGTTTACCTCATTCAATGGTCCGATTGTCTTTACGACCAACTGCATCGTGCCACCGCTCAAGAATGCAACCTACAAGGAGCGCATGTTCACCTCCAATGCTACAGGCTTCCCTGGCTGCAAGCATCTAGCAGAAGATGCCGAGGGGCACAAGGACTACAGCGAGGTGATTGCCCTTGCCAAGACCTGCCAGCCTCCGATAGAGATTGAGACAGGCGAAATTATCGGTGGATTTGCTCATCATCAGGTATTTCAGCTTGCGGACACAGTGGTTAGTGCCGTGAAGACTGGCGCGATTCGTCAATTCGTCGTCATGGGTGGATGCGATGGCCGTATGAAGGGGCGTGACTACTACAGTGACTTTGCCAAGGCGCTCCCACAAGACACCGTAATCCTGACGGCTGGATGCGCCAAGTATCGCTACAACAAGCTCGCCCTAGGAGATATCAATGGTATCCCTCGCGTGCTTGACGCAGGGCAGTGTAATGACAGCTACTCTCTCGCAGTGATTGCCCTCAAACTCAAAGAGATCTTCCAGCTCAATGACATCAATGAGCTACCCATTACCTACAACATCGCCTGGTATGAGCAGAAGGCCGTCATCGTACTACTTGCCCTCCTACATCTCGGGGTGAAGAACATCCACCTTGGGCCAACGCTACCTGCTTTCCTCTCGCCCAATGTGGCGAAGGTACTCGTCGAGACCTTCGGCATAGGTGGTATCGGCACAGTCGAGGAGGATCTCAAAAAATTTGGATTGGTATCATAAGGGGGCTGTGGCAAAATGCACTCTTGCTGCAACCGTTTTAGGTGTTTCAGAATGCACAAACTGCAAGGATTACGCATTCTGAAACACCACCCTCCCAATGAGGAGTTTTACTTACCCTTTGGGAGCATTTGCGGCATGCGGCAATCACCAGGCATTGAGACTAAAGATGCAGAGAGTTTACAAATCGCAACCATACGAGGGGCAGGATTTAGATTTTAGACCATAATTCAGAATGTTGATGAGAGAAATGCTTTGAGGACGAGCGAAAAACGGCAGAGCGCGTATTTGCCCCCTAGCGATCTCTACAGCGCGTCCAACCTCATTTTGGCACTTAACCCCCAGCCGAATGAAAACAACCGCTTAAAACATAAGATTTGCAAATCAAAGATAATCAGACAGATAAAATAAAAATTCAAACAATCCGATTGCGTTAGAGCAAGGATTTCAGAATTTCCCTGCACTAATCTTTTCGGATGTGTGTACACGTCGAAGCGAATTGTAGGACTAATCCCCAAAAATCTGTGAGAGTTTTTTCCGCTAAGTTGGGCTTGCTCCCCAAAGTGATTGACCAAATAAGTCCAATTTGGCAACAATCCATTTACACACTTTAACCAAAATCGCGAAAAACCGATTTCCAAAGTCTTCGTGTTTTTCATCAATCATTTTCATTTGTAGCGACGCCGCGTGCTGCGTCGCCGCCCAACGGACGGAACGTATGCGCAGGGCGGAGGGTTTCCAGCGATGCGACAAGCTAATTGATAGCCGATTGGTGGCTAATCGTATGCTGATATGGTTTTGGTGTAAGGGCTATTGCTGGCCTAGGGAATATGTTTTATTTTCGTGGGTAGAAAAACTAAAAAAACAAACCTAACACAACGCCAATCGTATGTCATCGATATTCAAACTTATCGCCGTCAAGGTCGAGGAGGGCTGCGCCCCATACATTCAAAAGAATCTAGAGGGCGGCTGGTACTTATTCGACAAAGACTACACCATAGACAAAGACAGCCCTAAGCTCAAAAAGGATCGTCAAGTCCCAGATAACTTCTTTTCCACTGAAGAGGAGCAAAACCCTTCGCCCACAATCAATATCCACGCCATTGTCGGTATGAACGGCAGTGGCAAGAGTGCCCTAATTGACTTCATCTTGCGACTCATCAACAGCTATGCCTGTAAACTTGTAGGCTACAAAGGACGAAAGGAGCACGATCCTCAGGTGATTTATAAAGGGGAAAATAACTACAATAAGAACAAACCAGAAGACTTAGCGTGGATATATGGAGTTATCGGAAAGATTTGCCTAGATTACGATGGCAAAATCTATGTTTACACCATAAACACCTCAAAAAACAATCCAAATATTGAATATATAACTATAGAGACTATAGAGAACGGAAAGGTTTACCCAAACTCGAACGCTTCCGAGCCTACTTTTTACACTATCTTACTCAACTACTCCATACACTCCCTTAACACCGCAGACTACAGTGAGGAACAAACAGAGGGCTACCATTGGCTAAATGGTCTATTCCACAAGAACGACGGATACAAAACTCCATGCGTGCTTACCCCGCAGAGATTAAAGGGAAATATAGACATCAACACAGAGAATGAACTATCCAAGGATCGGCTTATCGCCATTGCGCTAATGAATAAGAGCAAAAATGAGGCTAGCAACAATATTGGAGGAGGGTACAAGCTCAATAGACTTAATGTCAGCCCTGCGACTTGGACAATAGATGAAAAAGAAATAGAACTAAAAAATGAGCTCCTCGACTATCATCTAGTTGAAAATGAAAAAGAATTCGATTCTCTATTCGGACTCATTAAGGAAGCTTGGGAAAAGAAAATTTCACAACAAAATAATATCTTTCACGAGAATTGTATCTATCATTCAACCGCTTTCCTCAAAGATGCTTGCCTAAAATATTTAGCGTACAAGACTATATCAATTGATTACAAGTACATTTACAAGAATTCAGTTTTTGATCAACAAACTCAATCTATTTTCTCCTTCCTTCATCCCTATCGAAAGAATCTAATAGGGTCTACGATAGATAAGTTGATTGATCTTGTTTATGATGACCAAAGTCATATCACCAACAAAATACACCAGACTCTAGAGTTTCTAAAATTAAGTGGAAACGACTGGAATGGTAAAGTAAAGGATATCGAAACTAAATCTATAAAGCGCGAGAGAAAAAAGGATATTTTTTGGAAAAACGGAGAGGCGCACAATCCATACCCAAATGTTCTCACATTTACGATACGAACTGAAGATCTAAAACGTTCGGCACAAAATGATATCAAGGAGATCTACCTTGTACCGCCACCAATCTTTGACGTCGAGCTATTCGTGTCTAAGGATGGGGAAAAAGAGATTCCTCTCTCCAAGCTAAGCAGCGGAGAGAGGCAACTCCTCTATAGCTCTAGTAGCTATCTCTATCATTTGCTCAACCTTGATTCAGCGCACGAAAGCCAGAGTGATCGAATTAAATATGAATACGTTAATCTAATCTGCGATGAGATAGAGCTATACTTTCACCCAGAGTACCAGCGGCAGTTCGTCGACTATATGCTCAAGTCCATTAGGTCTATGAACCTAAAGCACATCAAGGCAATCAACATCCTACTCTCTACTCATTCGCCCTTCATCCTCTCGGATATCCCCGATGCCCATGTCCTCTACTTAAAAGAGGGGAAACCAGAGAATCGGCAAGGAGAAACCTTTGGGGCTAATATCCACGAGCTACTCCGTGATGCCTTCTTCCTCAATGGAATGCCTATCGGCGACTTTGCTCAAAAGAAGATTCTCAAGCTCAATGAAAAAATCGAAGCAGTCACGGAGCAGACCTCTCTAGAAGAGCTTGAGAGGTTAAATAAAGAGATTAGCCTCATTGGAGAGCCGATCCTACGTCGTCAGCTACTCAAGTTGCTCGAAAAACGAGGAGAGCATGCCAAGAGTATCGCACGTGTGGCCCAACTAGAGAATGAACTAAATGAGCTTAGACAAAGGATAGAATATGATCAAAATCAATCACGACAATAAAGAGGAGCTAGCTAAAGAGTTTGCGGAGCGGATAATGACATCTGTGCAGAACTCTAATCACTATAAGGAGTGGAGTAAAAAACAAGAAGTAAGAAGACATATAAACCAATTAAATGAACGTGTTGAGGCTATCTATAAATCTCCTCAAGCCTCCTACGAAGAAGCTATCAAGGCATTAAAAGACCTTTTACCCAATCATCAAGTCAATAAAAAGTATAGGATAAAGATTGGAGGTAAACATAAGAAAATCACCATAAGTGATGTATACTTCAACTATGAGATTATCAACAATAATGTTCCAAATGATCATTCGCTAGAAGGCAGAATGTCTCATGCCATTTGGCTTACAGAAAAACTTGGAGTAACAGTCTGTCCTTACTGCAATCGAGACTATATCTTCACTCGAGATATAAAAGGCGGCTCTGGAAGATGTCACCTAGATCATCATATTCCTCAAACCAAAGAACCATTTCTTGCACTTTCTTTTTACAACCTTATTCCTAGCTGTGGTGTCTGTAATGTTTTGAAAAAAAAAGAGAAGTTCTCCATGGATCCTCATGAAGAAGGATTAACCGAAAGAGGATATCATTTTTTCTTCAAAAATATCATCGGGAATATATTGTCAAATGCCGACATTCGTATAGATGAAGCAAAAGAAGGACTCCTTCTTGAGTTTAATGGTTCTATAAGCATGGATCCAGACCTAACACAACAAATTGAGAGATTGGATATTCTCCCCATGTACGCGCAGCACACAGCAGAGGCGAAGGAGCTAATCTTCAAAGCAAGGGCGTATCAGGAGGATTATTACGAGTCCTTGATTGAGTCTTTTGGCGGGATGGGGCTAGACGAAGGCGGGATGCACCGCATGATCTTTGGGGATTACCCCGATCCCGAGGATTTCGGCAAGCGACCGTTGGCGAAGTTTACCTATGATTTACTACAACAGCTTGGCGTCAAGCAACCAAAGCAGTAAATACAAAAGCGCTCTAGAGAGGCAGATAGATTGAAGCAGTTAGAAAAGTTTCGGGGAGTGTTTGGTGGTTTAGAAAACTCGTTCTATCTTTGCATCGCAAAAGAGAGCCCGGGTGGCGGAATTGGTAGACGCGCTCGTTTCAGGTGCGAGTGTTCAAAAGACGTGCAGGTTCGATTCCTGTCCCGGGCACGAGGATACAATCAGCTCCTTGCTCTCTAAAGCAAAGACATAATGCGCGGGTGGTGGAATTGGTAGACACGCTACTTTGAGGGGGTAGTGCCGGTTTCGGCGTGTGAGTTCAAATCTCATCTCGCGTACTTAGAGAGTGGTCAGCAATCAAGGTTGTTGATCACTTTTTCTTTTTAGATGTTCCTTTTTCAGGTTTATCCGCTTATGATCTCATTCCCCAACGCCAAGATCAACCTTGGACTCAACATCATAGGTCGCCGCCCAGACGGCTATCATCTGCTAGAGACCCTATTCTATCCCATCCCACTGTGCGATGTCCTAGAGGCGCATCCTCTGCCCCAGAGGCAGGAGGATCGGCTTACCCTATACGGGGCAGACAATCTAGGCAACCCAGAAGACAACCTCGTTCTGCGCGCCGTTCGGGCTCTAAGGGCGCGCTACGCCGTTCCCCCTCTAGATATCTACCTACGCAAACATATCCCCTCGGGGGCAGGCATGGGTGGCGGTTCGGCCGATGCCTCCTTTATGCTCACGATGCTCAACCGAGAGCTCTCGCTGGGAGCGACGCACGACGAACTACGAGAGATTGCCCTAGGGCTTGGGGCGGACTGCCCCGTCTTCATCGACAACGTGCCCGCCTTCGGCGAAGGCATCGGGGAGCAACTAACGCCCTACGAGGGATTATCCCTCTCGGGCTATACACTTGTAGTCGTCAAACCCGAGCTACACATCAGTACGGCAGAGGCTTTTCGTGGGCTCCGACGTGTAGCCCCTGCACCCGAGCCACTACGCACGCTCCTCAACCTCCCACTAGAACAATGGCGCTCTCGGGTGGTTAATGACTTTGAGGAGAGCCTCTTCCCTCTACATCCAGAGCTCGAGGAGGTCAAGGCCGAGCTCTACGCCCAAGGGGCGATCTACGCCTCTATGACTGGCTCGGGAGCTGCCCTATACGGCATATTCACCGAGGAGATCGAGCTGGATAGATATGAACTAAAAGATTACTTCGTTTGGCAACACAAACTTCCGTAGAGAGCAAAAAGCCACTTTGGCTACCAACGACGAAAAAAGAGATGGAGATGCGCGGCTGGGACGAAGCCGACGTGATTATCTTCTCTGGCGACGCGTATGTCGATCATCCCTCCTTTGGCAATGCAGTGGTGGGACGCTTCCTCGAGTCCATGGGTCTGAGGGTGGCGATCGTGCCACAGCCCAACTGGCGCGATGACCTGCGCGACTTCAAGAAGCTGGGGCATCCGCGTCTATTCTTCGGCATCTCGGCTGGAGTCATGGACTCGATGGTCAATAAGTACACGGCTCGCAAGCGTCTACGCAAGGAAGATGCCTATACCCCCGACGGGCGCAACGATATGCGCCCCGACTATCCCTCTATCGTGTATGCGGACTGCATCCGCAAGTTCTACCCCGACGTCCCCATCGTGCTTGGGGGCGTAGAAGCTAGTCTTAGGCGTGTGACGCACTACGACTACTGGAGCGACCGTCTAATGCCCACCATTCTGGCGCAGACCAAGGCCGACCTACTTATATATGGTATGGGCGAGCAACCACTACGCGAGATCGTCTCTCGCCTGCAAGCAGGCGAACCTTTCGCTAACCTCAAGGATGTTCCCCAGACTGCCTACCTCGCCTCACGTAAGGGCTTCGAGGCTAAGAAAGACGACATCATCCTCTATGGGCATGAGGAATGCCTAGAGAATAAGCGCAAGCAAGCGGCCAACTTCAAGCACATCGAGCAGCAGAGCAATATGATGAAGGCTAGTCGCATCCTGCAGTCCGTAGGCGGACGTATCTTGGTACTCAATCCGCCCTATCCGCCGATGACAAGCCGAGAGATCGATGCAAGCTTCGACCTGCCCTACACACGCCTACCCCACCCCAAGTATCGAGGCAAGAAGCTGGGGGCTTATGAGATGATTAAGTTCTCGGTCAATATGCACCGCGGGTGCTTCGGGGGCTGTGCGTTCTGCACAATTAGTGCACATCAGGGTAAGTTCGTCGCCAGCCGTAGCGAGCGGTCAATCCTCAAAGAGGTAGATGCCATCACACAGATGGAGGACTTCAAGGGCTATCTGAGCGACGTGGGTGGTCCCTCGGCCAATATGTATGCGATGAAGGGGAAGAACATATCTATCTGTGAGATGTGTCGTCGCCCAAGCTGTATCCATCCCAAGATATGCCCCAACCTCAACGCCGACCATACACGACTGACGAATCTGCTTAGACGCATCGACGAGCATCCACGCATCAAGAAGAGCTTCATCTCTAGTGGCATCCGCTATGACCTATTCTTCGGCGCACACCACGACCCCAAGCACCGCGAGGCTGCACTGGTCTACGCACGCGACTTGGTGGAGAAGCACGTCTCGGGCAGACTCAAGGTAGCCCCAGAGCACACGAGCGATCGAGTGCTCGGCCTGATGCGCAAGCCTTCGTTTAAGATGTTCTACGAGTTTAAGAAGTTCTTCGACGAGGTCAATCGAGAGACAGGGCAGAATCAGCAGATCATCCCCTACTTCATCAGTAGCCACCCTGGCTGTACGGAGGAGGATATGGCGGAGCTAGCTGCCGAGACCAAGAAGCTAGGATTCCGCCTAGAGCAGATACAGGACTTCACGCCCACGCCGATGACTCTGGCTACCGAGATCTACTACACGGGCATACATCCCTACACGCTGGAGCCTGTCTTCACGGCGATCACCGAGACGCAGAAGACGGCACAGCATCAGTTCTTCTTTTGGTATCAGCCTGCCCAGCGTGCCAAGATTATGAAGTCCCTGCGCAAGATGGGGCGCCCAGACCTAGAGCGGGAGCTCTTCGGCAGTAGTGCCAATCCGCGCAAGCGCTAGATATAAGGTAAGAAATAGGACATAGTTATCCAGACAAAGAGACGTTTCCGTTCTTTTTATGGGCGTCTTCGTGCACTTTCATATATTTTGCTGTACCTTTGCTATTCAGATAGATAGAGGGTGTGCCCTCCTAGGCAAACTACAGCATTGCCCAAATTTGCATTGTGGCATCCCTCCTCAACTAAAACAGAAAAAATATGCGGATATGTGATACAAGGCTAATGGGCATTGTCCTCTTGGCGATGGCTTGCCTCAGCCCGTCTTTGTCAGCTCAACAAAGGCCCGACATCCTCACCCTCGATATGGCACAAGCCATAGAGATTGCCTACAAGCAAAACGCCAACGTTGCCTCTAGCGATATGGAGGTTACCCGAGCTGACTACAACCGACGCAAGGGGCTTGCAGCCCTCATGCCGAATGTCAATATCTCGGGCTCGTATGGCTACACGCTCAAGAAGCAGCGCGTCTACTTCGGCGGAGGCGACGATTCGTCCAGTCCATTTGCGGCAGCCTTCCCCAAGGAGGGCATCGAGATGGGACAAACGCACAACATCCAAACGGGGGTACAGGCAGGCATGGCCGTAATAGCCCCACAGCTCTGGGCAAGTCTGGCTCTAGACCGCAACGCCGTGGAGCAAGCCGTAGAGAAGGCACGTGCCTCGCGTGTAGAGATGACCTCAGAGGTGCGCAAGGCTTATCTAGGCGTACTGATGACACAGGATGCCCTGAGAGTGCTCGAGGAGAGCCTATCCAATGCACAGGAGAATCACCGACAGATCCGACAGAAGTTTGAGAAAGGCTTAGTCGCCGAGTATGACCTTATCCGTATGGATGCGCAGGTCAAGAACCTCATGCCTAGTGTGCTACGCGCACAGCAGTCGGTAGGTCTGGCGGAGATGAAGCTCAAAGTGCTGATGAACATCGACCCTGGTCGCCCCATCAGGCTCAAGGAGCGACTAGAGGACTACAATCAAGTGGTATACGGCCGTCTACTCTCGGACGAAGCTCCGCTATCGCTAGAGCAGAACTCGGTGCTACGCACGCTAGACCTACAGGGCGATCAGCTCGAGAAAGTCATCAGAGTAAAGAAAATGGCCTATGCACCGACCCTCTCGCTGAGCTTCTCGTACAACTACAGCTTCGCTAGTGATCAGTTTAAGCTAGACAACAACCGTCGCTGGTCTCCTCACTCCATGATTGGCGTTTCCCTCAATATCCCCGTATTCTCTGGAGGTAGCCGCTACTACGACCTCAAGGCTACACGCCTACAGCTACAGCAGCTCGCCCTACAGAGACGCCAGACGGAGAAAGAATTGAATCTAGGGCTGAGCAACGCACGTAGCGAACAGCGCAACGCTGCCTCACAGTTCGTTGCCTCGCAGGAGGCCGTGCGTAGCGCACAGAAGGGCTACGACATCGCTCAAGCACGCTACCGCACAGGGGCAGGTACGATCTTGGAGCTCAACGACGCCGATTTGGCCCTCAGACAAGCTCAGCTCAACCTCAACCAGTCCATCTTCGACTATATGGTAGCCTCCTACACGCTCGATCAGCTCGAGGGGCGCATCTATATCAAATCGGAGAAATAACCGCAACCAACTCGGCACAGCTATAGGCTGATATCAACGACAACAAGGCTATTACAATATGAAACAGACGAAAAAAATCTCCTTAGGCCTACTCACCGCCATACTCACGCTAGGGCTAGGTGCTTGCCAGGGAGCAAAAGAGAATAAGGAAGAAGCGCAACAGGCGGATTCTACCTCTGCGCGATCCGTAGAGATTAGCACCGTGGTTCGCGATACGGTAACGGTAACGCTTGAGTATAGTGCTGCACTCAAAGCCAAGGTTACCAACATCATCTCCACACAGACGGGCGGACGCCTACAGCAGCTGCTCGTACGTGTGGGCGACCGAGTAGGCACTGGGCAGGTACTGGGCAAGCTAGATCCGTTTACACTCAACCAAACGAAGATCCAGCTCGACGATGCCAAGGTCAATTACGATCGCATCAACGAACTCTACAAGATAGGCGGTGTAGCGAAGGCTCAGTGGGAGCAGGCCTCTAGCGCTATGCGTATCGCCCAAGAGGCCTACAGCAATCTGCTATCCAACACCATCCTACGTAGCCCTACCTCTGGGGTCGTAACGGCCAAGAACTACGACGTAGGCGATATGACTGCCCCTGGGCAGCCAGTGCTGATTGTCGAGCAGATCAGCCCTGTCAAGGCAGAGGTTCAGGTATCGGAAGAGCACTACGCCCTACTCAAGCAGGGTCGCCCAGCGACAATCGTTGTAGATGCACTGGCAGGCGAAACCTTCGATGCGCGCATCTCCAATGTATTCCCGACTATTAACCCTGCGACACATACAATCACAGTGGAGGTTGAGGCACCCAATAGAAAGCAAGACCTTCGTCCCGGTATGTATAGCCGCATCACACTTAATCTAGGCAATAAGGAAGCGCTACTCGTCCCCGATATGGCAGTTCTTCGCCAAGTGGGCAGTGGCGAGCGATTCGTCTACCTCTACCAAGATGGCAAAGCCATGCGCCGAGTGGTAGAGCTTGGTGCGCTCTATGGCGACCGCTACGAGATTCTCTCTGGGCTAGATGCTGGTGAGACGGTGATCACGTCCTCTCCCTCTACCCTTACCAATGGCATGCCCGTTGTGCTACAGACACGCCAATAAACCCTCCAATCTCTTCTATAGATATGAGCATATACAGCAGTGCTGTCAAGCGTCCGATTACCACGGCTCTAGTCTTCGTGGCTATCGCGATCGTCGGACTCTTCTCTCTGACGCGTCTACCAATCGACCTAATGCCAGAGATGGACCCTACTACGATTATGGTCATCACGGCCTATCCCGGGGCTAGTGCAGAGGATATCGAGAGCAACGTCAGCAAATTACTAGAGAATAGTCTCAATAGTGTAGACAACCTCAAGCACATCAAGTCGGTCAGCAGCGAGAATACATCGCTCATCACCCTAGAGTTTGAGGCTGGCACGGACATTGCGGAGGCGACCAACGACACGCGAGACAAGATTGATGCGATCCGCAGCAGACTACCCGCTGGAGTCGTTAATCCAACGATCTTCAAGTTCAGCACAAGCGACATCCCTATCGCCATCCTCACCGTAGAGGCAGAGGAAAGCTCGCGTGCGATGAATAAGATCCTAGACGACCTACTGGTCAACCGCCTAGCCCGTCTAGACGGCGTTGGCTCGGTCTCT
Organism: Porphyromonadaceae bacterium; assembly: GCA_030528445.1. Classification (GTDB taxonomy): domain Bacteria; phylum Bacteroidota; class Bacteroidia; order Bacteroidales; family Porphyromonadaceae; genus Porphyromonas. The sequence goes on from JAUMYV010000038.1 coordinate 12,630, forward strand.
GTCGTAGGGGCAGAGGAACGCGCCATACAGATCTACTGCGACCCTAGGAAGCTAGAGGCGTACAACCTCACCATCGCTCAGATTTCGCAAATTGTCTCAGCAGAGAACTCCAACATCCCAGCCGGGCAGATTGACCTCGGGAGCAAGACCAACTCGATACGTGTGCAAGGTGAGCTCAAGGATCCGCAGCAGCTCGGCAGCATCGTCGTAGCTTCGGCCAACGGAGCAAGCGTCTATCTGCGCGACGTGGCACGCATCGAGGATAGCACCGTAGAGCGCATGCAGGAAAACTACACCAATGGCAAGCGTGGGGCTATCATCGTCATCAACAAACAGTCTGGGGCTAATGCCGTAGAGATCTCCGACCAAGTGCGCAAGGAGCTACCCTTCATACAGAGAGAGCTACCCGAGGATATCAAGATCGACTACATCATCGATACCTCGACCTTCATCACCTCTACGATCAATAGCCTCTCACAGACGATCGCTATCACTTTCATCATCGTGATGATTGTCGTGTATATCTTCTTGGCTAGAATCTCTGCTACCTTCATCATCATCCTGACAATCCCTGTCTCTCTGATTGGAGCCTTCATCTACCTGCTGATGTCGGGCAATTCGCTCAACGTCATCTCTCTGAGCTCACTCTCGATCGCCATTGGTATGGTCGTGGATGATGCCATTGTGGTATTGGAGAATATCACGACGCACATGGAGCGAGGGAGCTATCCCAAGCAGGCGGCTGTGCACGGTACCAACGAGGTGGGTATCTCTGTCGTGGCTTCTACTCTGACGATGCTTGCCGTATTCCTACCTCTAACTATGATTAGCGGGCAGAGCGGTCTCATGTTCCGTCAGCTAGGATGGATCATCAGCATTGTGATGATTGTCTCCACCTTCGCGGCTCTTAGCCTAACGCCCATGATGAGCTCACTCATGCTCAAGCGTGATGCGCGTCAGTCTCGCTTAGCGGCTAAGATTTTTGGGCCTTTCAATCGCGGTCTAAGCGCACTGGACAATATTTACGCTCGCTCGCTTGCATGGGCCATCGGCCATCGTAAAGCAACGATTCTACTGGCTTTTCTCTTCTTCTCGACAAGCATTATGCTTGCCCCTCTGATCAAGACCGAGTTTATGCCTGCCCAAGACAATGGATTCATCGTAGCCTCCGTCGAGCTACCTGTAGGCACACGCATCGAGGCCACACGTGAGCTAGCCAGAGAGCTACAAGAGCGCTGGCGCAAGGCTTGCCCCGAGATCCACATCGTCTCCATGTCCGTAGGGCAGGCAGATGCGAGCAATGCTTTCGCTGCCTCGCAAGCCAATGGCAATAACATCGCTTCTTTCCGCATCGGCCTAGTGGGCTTCTCCGAGAGAACGCGTAGCCAAGACGAAGTCTGCGAAGACATCCGCAAAATCATCCGTGAGTATCCTGCGATAACGGCCTCCGCCGTCAAGGGCGGTGGAGGTGGCGAAGGAGGTAAGAGCGACGTAGACCTCGACCTATTCGGCCATGACTTCGATGAGACGACAACCATCGCTCAAGTACTCAAAACTAAAATCGAGTCCTCTGATGCCTGCTCGCAGGTAACGATTAGCCGCAAGGAATATACCCCTGAGATGCGCTTCATTTTCGATAGAGAAAAACTCGCCTCACACGGCCTCAATCTGGCAGTGGCCTCTAGCTTCCTACGCAATGCCGTCAATGGATCTGTGGCTTCGTTCTATCGCGAAGACGGAGACGAATACGACATCCGAGTGAGCTACGCTCCCGAGGCACGCCAGTCTATGCAGGATATTCTGGCAATCCCTGTGTACACGAACAAGGGCGGACAGATACGTCTAGGCGAACTAGGACATATCGAGGAGGCCTTCACGCCACCAACCATCGAACGCAAGGACCGCTCGAGGGTGGTAACACTAGGGGTGAGCCTAGCCTCTGGATATGCTCTAAGTGATCTGGTAGCGTCTGTGCAGCAGGCCATTGACAACACTACACTACCAAGCAATATCACGTATAAAATGGGCGGGATATATGAGACACAGCAGGAAACTTTCGGGGAACTATTCTTACTTCTTTCTCTGATTATCGTGCTCGTATTCATCGTCATGGCAGCTCAATTCGAGAGCTTGTCCGTTCCGTTTGTCATCATGTTCTCCGTGCCATTCGCCTTTACGGGAGTACTCTTTGGCCTGATTGTGACCCAAATCCCGATGGGGGCTATGGCTCTTATCGGTCTGATTATGCTCGTGGGTATTGTCGTGAAGAACGGTATCGTGCTCATCGACTACATACAGCTCTGCCGAGAGCGTGGCATGGGTATCTCTCGCTCCGTGATTGCCTCGGGTCGCTCTCGTCTGCGCCCCGTGCTGATGACCACCTGCACCACAGTACTAGGGATGATCCCTATGGCTCTAGGTCTAGGTGAGGGCGGAGATATGTGGAAGTCCATGGGGGTATCGGTAGCCTTCGGTCTGAGCTTCTCTACGCTTGTTACCCTAATCCTTATCCCCACGATATACGCCTCGGTAGAGGGATTCCGACTCAAACGCGACCAGAGACTACTGGCGCGCAAACTCCGTCGCAAAGCAACCGAACGTTTACACTCCTAGCGCAATGTACACATCAGACTATACCCCCGAGACGCCGCTCAAATCGGTTTTCATCGCCTACAATCAGGCCTATCATCCGCTGATTCTGCGTATCCTACGTCACCTCAGCCTCAAAGGCTATACAAGCTGGGCAGAAACCCCGGGACAAGGGAGCTATCAGGGCGAACCTCATCTAGGTAGCCATGCGTGGCCTACGATGAATTCGTCCATGATGGTAGTCGTACCCGAAGCCAAGGTTCAGCAGCTACTCTCGGATTTGAGAGCTCTAGACCAAGCCACACCAGAGCAGGGCTTACGCGCTTTCGTCTGGTCTATTGAGCAAACTATCTAAGCATTTCGTCTATCTATATTACCAAGGGGCAGGCAGAAGCCTCCCCCTTGGTGTGCTATATACATCCATTTCATTCGTGTTCGGCAAACTACATTTACACTCCCTCTTTATTCTGCTATGCGCGATTGGCTTTGCTTGCTCTACGGCTCGCATCATAGACCGAGCAGACACTATCGCATACGCGCAGCTAAATAGTCATTCTACTCCAGCAGACAGCACCCATATCTCTAGCGATAGTCTGCTGATGCGGATTCTAGAGGCAGACGGATTTCCCGTTTCCTCGCGCAACCACATACGCCTCTTCTCTCGTGGGCAAGACAAGTTCGACGACCTCTTCGAGGCCATCAGTGAGGCTAAGCATCACATCCACATGGAGTACTTCAACTTCCGCAACGACTCCATCTCCTCTGCTCTCTTTAGCCTACTCAAAACTAAGGTCGCACAGGGCGTCCAGGTACGTATCCTCTTCGACGACTTCGGCAACTGGTCCAACAATCGTCCGCTCAAGCGCCATCACCTCGACTCGATCCGAGCCAATGGCATTGAGATCGTGAAGTTTGACCCTATCGTTTTCCCCTACATCAACCACGCCAGTAGCCGAGATCATCGCAAGATCGTCGTCATCGACGGACTGATTGGCTACACCGGGGGCATGAATGTAGCCGACTACTACATCAAGGGGCTACCCAAAATTGGGCCGTGGCTGGATATGCACCTAAGGATAGAGGGCGAGGCTGTGGCAGATCTACAGCGCATCTTCCTCAGTGCTTGGAATAAAGAGGCTAAGCAATCGGTCGATGGCGACCAATACTTCCCGCCTATTACTCTGCCGGATAGTCTAGAGGGGCAGATCGTCTCGATCGTCGATCGACGCCCAAACAAGACACCCGAATCAATTAAGGAGGCTTATACCCACTCGATCAATCTAGCGGGTAGCCACGTCCACATCATCAACCCCTACTTCGTCCCCACGAGCTCCATCAGCCGTGCTATTCGGCATGCTCTAGCTCGAGGCGTTGAGATCAGCATCATGGTGCCAGAGAAGTCGGATATCGCCTTTACGCCCGATGCAATGTTACACAAGCTCAATAGGCTCTCCAAGCGTGGTGCCAAAGTTCTTCTCTACCAAGGTGGCTTCCATCACTCCAAGGCAATGACGGTAGACAATACCTTCTGCACGGTAGGATCGGCTAACCTCAACAGCCGTAGCCTCAGATACGACTACGAGACCAACGCCTTCATCTTCGACCATGGGATGACGGCGCAAATCGACAGCATCTTCCGCAAAGATGCCCAGCACTGCGTCGAGCTAGACCGAAACTACTGGCGCAAGCGGAGCCTCTGGCGCAAGTTCGTAGGCTGGTTCGCCAACCTCTTGACACCTTTTCTCTAAGGGAATCTGTAAGCAATACTCCACTAAAAAGGGGCTGTGGCGACATCAAGTCTTGCCACAGCCCCTTTGTTATATAAAACCTATTTCTCGGCTAGCGCTCTAGGCGTTTGAGTAGGCTCTTACCTTTCTCCAATGCCTCCATATTCATTGGGATGAGCTTATGGTGACGCTCTGGGAGAGACTTACGAAGCCCCTTCTCGATACTATCCATGTGAATCATCGGACGGGTAGCCAGCAGAGCACCAAGGATGAGCATATTGAATACCTTCTGGTTACCCATGCGGTTAGCCTCGTTGGTTGCATCTACCTCGTAGATCTCAATATCGTTGCGCTCTGGCACATGGTGAATACCGTTGGAGTCGTAGATGAGTACGCCACCGGGCTTAACGTGAGAAGCAAACTTATTGAGAGAGGGCTGATTGAGCGCAACCACTACGTCATAGTCCTGAACCACGGGAGAGCTCACTGGCTCATCGCTCACGATAACGGTTACGTTGGACGTACCACCACGCTGCTCTGGCCCATACGAGGGCATCCAGCTCACTTCTTTATCCTCCATCAGACCCGAGTAAGCAAGGATCTTACCCATTGATAGTACACCCTGTCCGCCGAAGCCTGCGATTACTATTTCGTATGTCATGATGCTATATAGTTATTATGAGAATCAGTACTATTCGATTAGATATCCTTGATGTCGCCGAGTGGATAGTGCTCAAACATATGCTCGGCCATCCATGTATTGGAGTCGGCAGGCGACATCTTCCAGCCCGAGTTACATGTAGAGACAATCTCTACCACTGAGGTTCCCTTGCGAGCCATAGAGTTGGCGAAAGCCTTCTCTAGAGCCTTCTTGGCTTTGCGCACCGCAGCTGGTGTGTGTACAGCTTGGCGGGTAACGTAGCAGGTACCATCTACAAGGGCAAGCATATTGGAAATCTTGAGGGGATAACCATTCATCTCCGTATCACGCCCATCGGGGCAAGTCGCAGTCTTCATGCCAGGCAGAGTGGTAGGGGCCATCTGTCCGCCAGTCATACCATAGATACCATTATTGATGAAGATGATTACGATGTTTTCGCCACGGTTGCAGGCGTGAATCGTTTCGGCAGTACCGATAGCAGCAAGGTCGCCGTCGCCCTGATAGGTGAAGACCATGCGGTCGGGGTTGAGCCGCTTGATCGCTGTAGCTAGAGCGGGAGCACGGCCGTGAGCAGCTTCCTGCCAGTCTACATCGACATATTTGTAGGCAAATACAGCACAACCCACAGGGGCAATACCGATTGTCTTCTCCTGCATACCCATCTCTTGGACAACTTCGGCCACAAGCTTATGCACCACACCATGGCTACAACCAGGGCAATAGTGCATATTGACGTCGTTCATCAGCTCTGGCTTCTGGTAAACCAGATTCTCTGGTTTGATTATATCTTTGATATCCATCTTCTTGCTTTATCTTTTAATTAGTCTTATTAGGTAAGAAATAGCACGTACAGCTAGAGCGGCGATGCCACACGATATGAATATCCACCTTTCCTCTGCTCCCCAAACGAAGTAGCTGACCAAGGTGGCTAGCACGAGGAGGTAAAATATCAAGGTCAAAATTGCATCGAGACTGAAGTGTGGGATGCGTCTCTCTTTCCTATCCATAAGTCTTACAGATTAAAGAGTTTCTTTAGTTCGTCCAAAATTTCATTGGGGGAGAAGAGCATACCACCCATACGCCCATAGTGCTCTACTGGGACTTTGCCATTGACGGCCAAGCGTACATCCTCTACCATCTGTCCGGCATTAAGCTCAGCTACAAGCATACCCTTGACGTGGTCAGTTAGGTCGGCGATTGCCTTGCTTGGGAATGGCCATAGGGTAATTGGGCGAAGTAGCCCGAGCTTGATGCCCTGAGCACGTGCTAGATCGACTGTCTTCTGGCAGATACGGCTAGACGAACCGAAAGCTACGAGCAGATACTCTGCATCCTCTGTCTGTATAGCTTCGTAGCGCACTTCGTTATCCTCGATAGCCTTAAACTTCTTTTGGAAGCGCTCGTTGTTTTTCTCCATGATAGAGGACTCAAGCTCTAGAGAAGTGATGATATTAGGCGCTCTACCATTCAGACGGCCTAGAGTTGCCCACGGACACTCCTGGCGAATCTGCTCGTCCGTACGACGAGGATGGAAATCGGGGAGCTTAACCTTCTCCATCATCTGACCGATAATACCATCGGTAAGGATGATGGCGGGGTTATTATATTTGAATGCAAGCTCCAGACCTAGACCAACGAAGTCCGCCATCTCCTGAACCGAGTTTGGGGCTAGCGTAATGAGGCGATAGTCTCCGTGACCCCCACCCTTCACAGTCTGGAAGTAGTCGGCCTGACTAGGCTGGATCGTACCCAAACCAGGACCGCCACGCATCACATTGATTAGCAAACAAGGCAGCTCTGCCCCTGCGATATAGCTAATCCCCTCCTGCTTGAGGCTCATACCAGGGCTAGATGACGAAGTCATGACACGCTTGCCACACCCAGCACCTCCGTACACCATGTTTATAGCCGCTACTTCGCTCTCGGCCTGCAATACGACCATACCAGTAGATAGCCAAGGACGCTCCTCCATCAGAGTCTCTAGGATCTCGGACTGAGGCGTAATAGGATAACCAAAATAGCCATCCACACCGTAGCGAATAGCAGCATGGGCAATGGCTTCATTGCCCTTCATCAGTTTAATTTCCTCTGCCATATTCAATTTTATTCAGGAGATAATTATAGTTTAACCTTATACACGGTGATGCATCCGTCGGGACAGACCATCCCACAGCTCGCACAGCCGATGCAGTCATCGTAATTTTTGAGGCGAGCATAGTGATAGCTCTTCTCATTAACCTCAGTAGGATGAAGCTCCAACACCTTGGTTGGGCACGACACAACGCAGAGGTTACACCCCTTACAGCGCTGTGTATTAACCACAATAGTCCCTCTTACTTTTGCCATTTTATAAACTGTTTAAGATTAAAATCTCTGGAGTCTATGAGGCTCCAAATGATAAATGCGTTTTATTTATCCCTCCAAATGTACACTTATTTTTCAAAACACAAAGATTTACTTAACGCATATTTTTAAGCGAACATAGAATCACTCAAAAGGCATACCCAGACAAGACTCTTCCTTGTATATATCTGTAAAAACCAATAATATACTTCTGAAATAACACAGACTACTATTGTAAGATTTCCCTACAAATCAAGCCTATTAAATGAACGAAGACGGAAAGTATTGGAGAAGAAAAATCCGAAACTCTCATCAATTTTTCCAGACTATTGTACACTGAAAAAGTTGATAGTGGGTGTATAGCTCCACAATGTAGTTCTAGATTCTCTTTATAATTCTACTTTAGGTTT
>JAUMYV010000039.1 GCA_030528445.1 Porphyromonadaceae bacterium
ACAAAAATATTTTTTCGTATATGCAGAAATTTATTTTTGTATATGCAGAGTTTTTTAGCCTTGAGTAAGCCGATAAATTTTCTTGGGCAAGAAAATTCTAACGCTTGCAAAGAGAACTATGCAAAGCTATCTCATTCGATTAAGCATTTCCGCTAAGCGCTTGAGTCCTCCTCGAGGATTTGATTGTCAAGAGAGCGGTGATGGGCAAGCTTGACTCGTGGGGTACGTTAGCGGAGAAGATTGGGAGTTTCGTTGGCTTCTATAAGAGTAGTTGTTCCTCTACCGATGAAATTTGTATAGGTTGGTTGATCTGGCTATGGCTGAGTTTGTTTATCAAGGGGCACGCACATCTTAGCTCTACCGAAGTGACAAAAGAGGCATTTGCGCCTCTGGCAATACATCTTGTACAACTCTAGTAGAGCCTGGCTGTCTGAGGCATTGGATGCCGTTAGACCTGCACGAGCGAATAATCTGATCGGGCGATTATCCTCTGCTGGTAGTGACTTTAGGAGCTGATTGGCTCGCACTCGAAGCTCGGATCGGCTGTCGAGCTCTGCCACGAGGGACTGATAAGGTATGACGACGTTAATCCCAAGCATCCTGACGGAAGTCTCCGATAGCCTGCCTTTGCCAGACCACGAGGCGTGTGAGAGCCAATAAGTGTTTTTGAGTTCAACGTCGAAGGTTCGCTTTAGTGCTCTTTCGGAGTCAATCTCTAGGCATAAATCGGATAGAAAGTCGTGGCGATGTATGAGGTTGGCTATTTGTACGAGACGCCTTGTGGGGAAGCTAGCTGGCCGAGTACGGGTTAGGCGAAACGCATTGCTTGGTAGGGGCGGTGCTAGTTGGTATTTGTGCGCGAGGAACTGATGCTCTTGGCGTAGCTGTTTGGTGTAAGCATCTTGTGGTAGCTGGCTTAGTAGCCCTGCCTGCCCGAGCAGTAGTGCCTCTAGCAGATGTAGTTGATCTCGATGCTTGAGTAAATAGCGTAGAGGTAGGTTGCGGGCGAGTCGCTCCATGGCATCATTGTTGAGCCCAAAGCCGAAGTACCTCATCAGAAGCATATACAGTGCTTCTAGTCTATCCGACTGATGTCGCCCCATCCAGTCGTGTAGTACATTTAGACGATGCTCTAGGCGTTGGTGGAGCAACGTCTCGTACCAATTCTGCCACTCAGGCTCAGTAAGCGTATTGGTTAGAGGAGCACAGGGAAGCTCTTGGCTGTGATGCACTAGATAACAAGCTCTTTGGTTGAGCACCTCGGGATAGGTCATTTGACAACTGGGGATGAGCCTACCCTTGAGGTCGTAGGTCGGTGCGCCTAGCTCTACAACTAGATGTAGAACTACAGACTGATATAGTGGATTGTGTTGGTGCCTGTGCTGGTACCATTCTTGGGCAGATTGATGTATCTCGACGTCTCCACTCCAGAGGATGCCGTCGATGCGTATTTTAGCATTCAAGAAGTCTGGACCTGCATCGGCATTGTATAGTCCTGTGTCGATGACTTCAAGTTCGCGCCAGGTATCATGGAGGGTAGGGGAGAGCGATGTATATAGACGTTGTTGCCAGATGAGGTGTAGTAGTGCTTCCATGATGAGCCAATAGATGCAGTGTGTTCTCGGTACTTATCACAGAATCGCTAGGGATGCTTGGCTTGAAGCTCTGTGTAAAGTAAAAGGGGCATGGCAAAAGCGTTTGTTTTACCATACCCCTTGTTTTAGGGCAAATTCTTACTTAGTCGTATTTCTTGTTGTATGTGCTAGAGGCATCAGCCATAAACTGCTTGATGCGTTGCTCTTGATCCTTTTTACAGATGAGTAGAACCTTGCCCGAATGTGCAATGATACAGTCATCAATTCCCTGCACGACTACTAGCGACTGGGGGTCTTCCATCGAAACAATATTGCCATGAGCTTCATAGAATGCCGAATTTGCATGTAGGGTAACGTTGCGCTGTTCGTCCTTGTCTTTCAGTTCGTAGAGAGAGCCCCAGGTACCTAGGTCAGCCCAGCCGAAGTCTACGGGTAGTACGGTCACATTATCAGCTTTCTCCATAACGCCGAAGTCAATCGAGATGCTTGTGCTGCGAGGGAATGTTTTTTTGATGAAGTCATGTTCTCTCTCGGTTGCATATAGGCCTGCGCCTTCGTCAAGTAGGGAGCAGAGGTCGGGCAGATGCTGGCGCAGGGCAGTGGTAATCGTCCGTATGCTCCAAATAAACATACCGCTATTCCAGAGGAACTCTCCGCTGTCTAGGAAAACCTGTGCCATCTCGAGATTAGGCTTCTCAGTGAAGGTCTTGACACTATGAAACGCTTCGTTACCTTCCTTCCGTTTGCCCATTTGGATATACCCATAGCCTGTTTCAGGCCTCGAAGGACGCACGCCAAGGGTTACAAGATCTGCATGGTGCTCTACGTAGCTCAGTGCGCTTTGTACATCTTCGATGAATTGAGCTTCGTTGAGGATCAGATGATCCGATGGGCTGACGACAATGTTAGCATTGGGGTTGATCGCTTGTATGTGATAGCATGCGTACGCGATACATGGAGCAGTATTGCGCCTAAGAGGCTCTAGTAGAATCTGACTTGGGTTGAGGCTTGGTAGCTGCTCCAATACCTGATCTCGATAGATCTCGTTCGTAACAACTAGGATGTTTTTCGTCGGGATGAAAGAGGCAAATCGGTCGAAGGTCATCTGTAGAAGAGATCGACCTGTGCCGAAAATGTCTAGAAACTGTTTGGGTTTATTCTCTCTGCTGGATGGCCAGAATCGACTTCCGATTCCACCTCCCATGATGATGCAGTAGCTATTCTCAAACATGGCTATATGTCAATTGATAAATTTAATACGCTTCCAACTTCGAGGCGTTGCAGAGTTTGTACGTGAGCCTAAGACGAGAGTGGATAAAACCTCCAAAGGCTTGGCCAAATCAGAGCAATGCCAAACAAAAGTAATCAAAAAAAGATGAAATAAAGACTTAGAATTGTGACTCCGAGGTTTTCGGCTCAGAGGGTACTAGTCGATTGTCATCGCGCTATCCAAACCTTTGGTCTAGATCAGCCTCCGATAGGGTGATGATGATGCGGTCGCCCATAGGAGTTAGGTTAGGATCTGTGGAGGCGAAGAGCTTGGCAAGCAGGTCGTCTACAGATCGTCGGTCTTGCGGTCTTGTGCTCTGGCAGGCGTTGGTTTGGGCCATGAGTATTGCTAGATGTTCTGTGAGGTATTCGCCTCCAGCCTCTCCGGTTTCTAGACAGTCGGTAAGCATCGACCTAACAATCTCGGCAGCTTCGTTGGCGATGCAACTTGGAGCCATAGTGATGGTGTATTCATTTTCTCCTGTTTCGTCGAACGAGAACCCCAATGCCGATAACTCAGGGAAGACTTCTCGTGCTAGAGACTCCTCCTGTGAAGAGAGAGAGAGAGAGTCGGGGAACATGACTTGCTGACTCTCTAGGCTAGAGCAGGCAAGGTCCTGTAGATACCTCTCATACAGAATTCTAATGTAAGCCCTCTGGTAGTCTATCAGAGCTATGTTGCGCCTCAGTGAGGTCACGATGTAGCGCCCCTTATAGATGAAGTATCCCGAGGGATTAGCTTCCTGAGCCGTATTCATTTCTTTGTGATCGAATAGTTCCAGGGACTCTTCTCTGTTTTGAGGGTTGGCAGAGGAGGCACCGCCCGCAGCCTCAAAACTTGCGCCAAGCTCCTCCCAGTCAAGATCGTATGAATTGGACTGAGGGCTAGGCATGGGTGATGGGATGGGAGGGATGGAATTGTTGGGGCCAATGAAGACGCGTCGCCCATAGCTAGCAGAAGCATTGGTGGCGTTGTTAGATATGCTGGGAGAAGGGTTTGGGATCTGTTCTTTGCGACCAGTATATGTTGGTATCTCAACAATCGAAGGATTATCGAAGTCTATAATTGGAACTGCAGCATGAGCACTGAGAGCTTCGCGTACGAGGCTCTTGATCATCTGCCAGATGAACTGCTCATCAACGAAGCGAATCTCCGTTTTGGTTGGATTGATATTGACGTCAATATTTTCTGGTGGGAGTGTGAAGTAGATGAAGTAATTGGGCTGATGACCCATGGGTATGAGATTTTCGTAGGCAAGACTGATAGCCTTATGGAAATAAGGGTGCTTCATGAAGCGATTGTTCACGAAGAAGAATTGCTGGGCGCCAGACTTCCTGGCACCAGTTGGCTTCCCTACATAGCCCTGTATAGTGAGAGTGCTACTCTCATAGTTGATTGGTAGCAGATCCTTCTCGAGACGTTTGCCTCCGAGCCTTAGGATGCGCTCTTTCAGCCCCGCAGCGGGCAGGTCAATACTCAGATTGCCATCTTTGTAGAGGGACATAGCTACTTGCGGATTGACCAAAGCTACGCGCTCAAACTCTGTAATGATTGCCTTGTACTCTCTGTCGTTGGACTTGAGAAATCGTCTGCGGGCAGGGGTATTGAAGAAAATATCTTTAACCCTAATAGAGGTGCCAGAGGGCGTGACGCATGGTTGTACGGATTGCACTTGAGATCCGGAGATAAAAAGCTCTGTCCCTAGGTCTCTACTGGCGGTTCGGGTACGGAGCTCAACTTGAGCAATCGCAGCGATTGCGGCGAGAGCCTCTCCTCTGAAGCCCATGGTTACGAGCCGACCAAGGTCGTCTGCTGTGCTGATCTTGGAGGTCGCATGTTTCTCGAATGCCATACGAGCATCGGTCGGACTCATACCGCGACCATTGTCTATCACGTGTATGTAGGCTTTGCCGCCATCAGCTACCTCTAGCTGTATGGAGGTTGCTCCAGCATCAATCGAGTTTTCTAGCAATTCCTTGACCACATACGAGGGAGCAGGAGCCACTTCGCCAGCAGCTATCTGATTGGCGATTGTCTCGGGGAGTAGTCTAATAACATCACTCATCGCAGGAAATACCAAAGAACGAACCCTAATCCTAGAAGAACGAGCATTAGTTTGATCATACGTCTAGAGCGCTCCGCCGAATCTATACCTCTCTGGTGCTGACGCATCAGATGCTCCGTTCCGTGGCGGAATGCCCCACGGATACGTTTCTCTCTAGCCTCGCTCTGGGCTACCTCGGGTAGATCATCTTGATTTTCGGATGTCTCTTCTTTTAGTTCTCCTTCGATTTCTCCAGAGGCAATGAGTTCGCGTCTGATTCGCTCGACTCGTTTGTCAAGTTCTTCTTTACGAGCATCCCAGTAGATTGGCTTGTGCTCGAATCCTCGGGGGCGTCTTTGCTTAAAAAAGGATTGTATAGCCATGATAGATTCGTCCAATTTTTAGATTTGTCTTCTTGATCTATGCCCTCATCTTCTTCCTTGGGGCGTAGCACATATTCGTAGGTCGGAGGTGCGGCATCCTGATTGGATTGCTTCTGTTTCGCGCGAGCCTCCTCTTGCTGTTTTAGTCGATCTGCTTCTTTCTGTGCGTATTCTTCGTAGGCCTTTAGCGCAGCCTTTGCTCCACTGAAGCGCTTTAGGTTGGCTAGCGTGTAGTCGTCGCTAGAGGCTATCGAAGTAGAATCCCCGGGTTGTGTGATCACATCTAGTGGAGACTTGGGACGTCTCTCTTCGGCCCAGTTGAATCCTTCGATCCGATTAACATCAGCTCCCTTGGCCATATGCATAGGGTAGAGCTTGCCATGAGCCTCTCCTGTCCAGTGCACTTTTTTGAGTACTCCAGAGTCTAGGAAGACTTGCATCTCCTTGCTCGTCATTCTATTGAGGCCATTGTATTGATTGGCCTTCTCGTCTTTCATGTAGAAAATTGACTCAACATCGCCCATGACGTTGATTTGTCTTAGCGTCGAGTCTACGATGTAGGCTCTGAGGTTAGCTCCGCGTAGCTGATTGTAGTATTCGGGAGCATCTGGCATCTGTTCTATGGAGAACGTATTGCCAATGACATCCACGTAGTCTAGTTGCTGGTTGGTGAGATGGAAGAGGATTGTATCTCCAGAGAGCTGACGGGATTCGCTCCACATGATAGGCTTTTGGTAGAATGCCAGCACGGAGTCTATCGATACGTAGGTCATGGAGTCTGCCAAGGCTTGTACGTCAGTTTTGTAGACGCGTACGTTGTGGTAGGCTCTGATGAGCCTGGTCAGAGAGTCTGGTTGCTGCTGATCTGTCTCCTCGCCTCGGCGTTGTAGTTGCACCGCTCTGATGCTATCGGGTAGGGGTGTACTTACGAGCTCGAGCGTGTCTGCTCCGATGTAGAGGCTATCCTTCTGTGAGTAATCTAGTATGTAGGCTCGAGATGTAGCGAAGGCATAGTTACGCTTATTTTCAAAATATCCGTAGTCTCCATATAGGTTGGCTTTCTGTAGCGTGTCGATCAGCTCTATCTGACCAAATGCTTCGCCATACTGAGTCATGCCGTCGTAGTAGATCGAGTCGCCCGTCATGCTTCGGCTACCAGAGCGCACGACAGACCTGTCTAGCAGGATGCCAACATCTTCGTTGAGGTCGTAGACTCCGCGTTGCGAAACTATGGTTCCAGAGTCTGCTTTGATCAAGGTTTCCCCCTCGAAGCGTGCTATGCGAGACTGTGTATTGTAGTACAGAGTTTGGGTGGTCATCTCAGTACTATCATTGTACAGCCTAACGTTATCCCTAAACTCGGCATCATTGGTTGTAGGGTTAAACTGACCGTATACAGAGGTTAGGGTATTCTGTTCATCCACTACACTTCCCCCCTCGTAGTAGTAGGCCATATTTGCCTCTCGATCATAGTCGAGTATGTCTGTGTAGACCGTAGTGTTTGGCTTGTCGAGTTTGACGTTCTCACGCAGTTGGGCTAGTTTGGTTCGCCCATCATAGTAGAGATATTTGGCATATATATTGATTGTATCAGCTTGTATCATGTGTACGTTACCGAATGCCTCGAAGGTCTGGTCTACGTCATTGAGATAGGCACTATCGCAAGTCATGGTCGCATTGCCATGTCGAAAAGACACTTCGCCTATGAGGCGCTGTACGTCCGGACGATATCGAGCATCGTAGGTGAGTAGGTTGGCATGCTCAAGGATGATCTTGGAGGATGGGCCTTTGCTTTTGGTCTTAGAGGCCTGCTGAGCCCATGGTAGAGGAGCTGCAGATTGGCTAACCATAGCACCCAAACCAAGATAACCACTGCCGAGAGATAGTACGGCAGTGGCTAGTGCTAGACATTTGGTTTTAGGGTTCGCTTTCATTTATTCCTTTTCGCGTACCCAGCCCGGATATCGGAAGGCACAATCTGCATAGTGAGAGCGGATGATAATGGGAGTTTCTTTTTGCTTGCGCCTGATCCACTCGTCGATGACGCGCTCGCGCTTCTGAGCCAGAGCCATAGACTTGATGGTTCTGAAGTCCGTATTCATATTGGCAAGGTGCTCCTCGTGGATCTCCTTGAGCCGTATAATTACGACTTCTTGCTGACCATTGGCTAGTCTCTGGATGAATGGCTTCGAAACTTCTCCCGGCTTTAGCTCGTAGGCTACTTTGGCTATGTCTTGAGGTAAATCTTCGTAGCGGAAACTTGCCGACCCCTCAAACTCACTTTCTTGGTTTCTATTGGTCATGAGCCCACCATTGTTGTGGGTGTCTTTGTCTTCCGAATAGGCTTCGGCTGCTTGACTAAATGTCAGTTTGCCCTCTTTGATGTAGTTGCAGATAGAGTCTAGACGTAGCGTCGCCTCGGTGAGTGCAGTGCTATTGGGCACTGGGCGCATCAAGATATGGCGGAAGTTGACCATATCCCCACGTTTCTCTACCAACTGTACTATGTGGTAGCCTTCCTCCGTTTTGATAATTTGGGAAGCGCGCTTGGGATCGCTTAGGTTGAATACTACGTTGGCAAACTCTGGCTCTAGAGAGGCTTTGCCTACGAACCCATATTCACCGCCTTGGATTGCTGTACGATTGTCCTCTGAGTAGAGACGAGCGAGTGTTGTGAACTCCTGAGTTCCGTTGTTGACTTGCTCTGCGTACTGCCTAAGACGCTCCTTGATGCGATCCATTTCGGCTAGATTAATCTTGGGCTTGATGCTAATTTTCTCCACTTCCACCATCTTGGGGATGAAAGGTAGGCTATCGTTGGGGATGCTAGCGAAGAACTGACGAATCTCGGAGGGGGAGACCTGTACGTTGCGCGTGATGTTTTGCTGCATCGTACGTACAATCTCGTTGTTGCGAATTTGGATGCGCTCATCCTCCTTGATTTGGCTTAGTTTTTTGTTGAAGTACTCCTCTAGCTTTTCTTTGGATCCAACCTGCGCGATGGCATTCTCCACCCACATATCCACGTAGCGATTGACCTGTTGCTCGCCTACCTCAATGCTGTCAATCTTGGCTTGATTGAGGAATAGCTTCTGTACGGCAATCTGCTCAGGGATGAAGCAGTCGGGATTTCCGTCGAAACGAACACCTTCGCTTCTTAGGCGTAGCTTCTGGAACTCGATGTCTGATAGTAGAATGGGTTCTCCACCGACCATCCAAACGACCTCATCGGCTACATTCTTCTGCGCCTTTAGTTCAGAGCCCAGACATAGGGAACCTGCAAATATGGTCAGAGTTAGTGCTACTATCTTTCTATTCATTATGTCCTAAGAGTTGTTGTTCGATTATTTACTATACCAACGAATAAACCTCTAGTTTGGTATGTAGGGCTAGTTAGCCATCTCGGAGAGGAACTTGATGCGCACTAAGCGAACTTCCTCCTCGGTGTAGTCGTCTCCTAGCTCTGCCAGAGCCTCCTCTAGAGAGTCGGTGGTGGATTCTTTGAAGTACTCGTAGATATCCTCCATGTGTTCTTTGTCCATCACGTCGAGGATGAAGTAGGTAATGTTGATGCGAGTGCCAGAGTAGACGATAGCCTCGATCTCCGACAGTAGCACATCGAAATCCAATCCATGGCTGATGGCGATATCATCTAGAGCTACTTTACGGTCAATCTGCTGGATGATGGTTACCTTCATCTTGCTCTTGTTGGGCAGGGTGCGTACCCGTAGATCCTCTGGGCGCTCGATGTCGTTGTCCTCTACGTGGCGTTTGATGACGTCGAGGAACTGCTGACCGTAGCGAGCTGCTTTACCAGCTCCAACGCCTGGGATATTCTGCAGTTCGTCCATCGTGATCGGATAGAATGTCGCCATCGCCTCGAGGGAGATGTCTTGGAAGATCACATAGGGTGGCACCTGATTTTGTTGCCCCATCTTCTTGCGCAGATCCTTCATGATAGCGAATAGCACTGGGTCGGCAGCGCCTCCAGCTTCACCAGCTTGGCCTCGTGGCTCATCGCTCTCATCCATTTCTTCAGACTCGTCCACGATCATGAAGCTTGTTGGCTTCTTGAGGTACTTTTTACCTGCAGACGTGATTTTGAGCAGTCCGTAGGTCTCTACGTCCTTCTCTATGTAGCCCGATACTAGAGCTTGGCGGATTACGTTGTTCCATACGGTGGCATCGTGTTCCTGACCGATACCGAAGCAGTCAAGATCCTCGTGCTTAAAGGACTCAATGTCCGAGTTCGTCTCGCCACGTAGGATTTTGATGACGTAGTCTGTGTTGAATTTTTCTTTGAGCGCGCCTATGACTTCTAATAGGCTTAATAGCAATTCTCTAGCTTCCACTTTGTTTTTAGGTGCCAAACAATTATCACAACATTCACAATTTTCGCGCGGATATTTCTCTCCGAAGTAGTTGAGTAGTAGCACTCGTCGGCAGATACTAGACATCGCATAGTCGGCAGTTTCGCTGAGTAGCTGGCGTGCAATCTCTTGATCGGCTACAGGCTTGCCACGCATGAGCTTGTCCATTTTGTCGAGATCCTCTTGACAGAAGTAGGCAATGCAATGTCCCTCCCCACCATCTCTGCCGGCACGGCCAGTCTCTTGGTAGTAACCCTCTAGACTTTTGGGCATGTCGTAGTGAATGACATAGCGTACATCGGGCTTGTCAATCCCCATCCCGAAGGCAATAGTTGCTACAATAACATCAATCTCTTCGCTTAGAAAAGCGTCCTGATTCTCCGACCGCTCTTTGGCATCGAGCCCTGCGTGGTACGGGCGGGCTTTGATACCATTGGCCTGAAGAACTTGTGCAAATGTAGTAACCTTATTTCGACTCATACAATAGACAATCCCACTTTTTCGGGGGTGAGCTAGGATAAACTTAACTATATCTTTGTCTATATCTGCCTGTTTGGGTTTTATTTGGTAGAACAGATTTTCTCTGTTGAACGAACTCTTAAATATCTCTGCCCCCTCTATGCCTAGGTTTTTGAGGATGTCATGTCCTACCTTGGGTGTAGCTGTCGCTGTGAGGGCAATGATCGGTCTGAGGTTAATCTCAGAGACGATGTTACGGATACGACGATATTCTGGTCGGAAGTCGTGCCCCCACTCTGAGATACAGTGTGCCTCGTCTACAGCGTAGAACGATACTGTAACCTCTCGTAGGAACTCTACATTCTCAGTCTTGGTGAGAGACTCGGGAGCCACATAGAGGAGCTTAGTGTGCCCATCTCTGACGTCTTGCTTCACCTCCTCGAGTCGTCCTTTGGTGAGCGAAGAGTTGATGAAGTGAGCTACTCGGTCGTCTCCACAGAATCCCCTCATCGCATCGACCTGATTTTTCATCAAGGCGATGAGTGGCGATATCACCACGGCAGTGCCGTCTAGGAGCATGGCTGGGAGCTGATAGCACAGGCTCTTCCCTCCGCCCGTGGGCATAAGTACGAAAGTGTCTTTACCTGCCATAATACTCTCTATGATTGCCTCTTGATTGCCCTTAAATTGGTCGAAACCAAAGTACTTTTTTAGGGCCATTCGCAATTCCTTATTAGCTTCTCCTTCCATTCGGATTCGTCGTTTTGGGTGATCAATGACAGCGTGAGTTCGGTAGATCCCTGAGAGTGGGGCGGTTCTCTCTATAGGCTCTGTTCGTATTTCTGCTTGGCGTACTCGCGATCGATTGTAACCTTTGCTTTTGCCTTAGTAGGCATGTCAAACATCGTGTCGATCATGATGGCCTCTACGATTGACCGAAGACCTCTAGCCCCCAGCTTCTGCTCCATCGTACGCTCTACGATGTAGTTGAGCGCATCCTCTGTGAAGGTCAGCTGCACGCCATCCATCTCAAATATTTTTTGGTACTGCTTGATGATCGCATTCTTAGGCTCGGTCAAGATCATACGCAGTGTTTCTGCTCTCAGTGGGTGCAGATAGGTGATTATGGGCAGGCGACCGATGATCTCGGGGATGAGACCGAAGCTCTTGAGGTCACGAGCGTCTACGTACTTGAGTAGCTCCTCGGCTTCTTTGTGCGCCATTTTTTGCCCAGGGCTATTGTAGCCTACGACACGCGTATTGAGTCTCTGAGCTATCTTACGCTCAATGCCATCGAAAGCCCCAGCACAGATGAATAGAATCTGTGTGGTATCTACTGGGATCATCTTCTGCTCCGGGTGCTTGCGTCCTCCCTGTGGTGGGACGTTGACTACTGCGCCCTCTAGGAGCTTGAGCATACCTTGCTGCACACCCTCGCCACTGACGTCGCGTGTGATCGAGGGGTTATCTCCCTTACGGGCGATTTTGTCGATTTCGTCAATGAACACAATACCTCTCTGGGCCGCATCTACATCGTAGTCTGCTGCTTGTAGCAGGCGAGTGAGGATGTTCTCGATATCCTCCCCTACGTAGCCAGCTTGGGTAAGTGTAGTGGCATCTACGATGGCAAATGGCACGTTGAGTAGTTTGGCAATCGTCTTGGCTAGAAGGGTCTTACCCGTACCCGTAGAGCCTAGCATCAGGATATTACTCTTCTCAATCTCTACATCGTCGGTTTTGCTAGTAACCTGCTCTAGACGCTTATAGTGGTTGTATACGGCTACAGAGAGGTAGCGCTTCGCTTCATCTTGACCCACTACATACTTATCCAGATGTTCTTTGATAGCCTTAGGTTTGGGTAGACTCGAGCGGTCGAATTGTTCCGTTTGCTGATACTCCCTAATCGCCTCCTTGAGGGCGGAGGAGCAGAGCTCAATACAGTTGGGGCAGATTGAGGCATTCATCCCTCTGAGTAGTGCACCAGCAGGCTGTGGTTCGCCACAGAAGTCGCAGACAAGGTTCTTTTTAGCCATTGCCGCGTGCCTCCTTATTAAGTACTCGGTCGATCATACCATATTCCAATGCCTCTGGAGCTGTCATCCAGTAGTCGCGATCGCTATCTCTCTCTACATCCTCAATAGGTTTGCCAGAGTGCTTGGAGATGATCTCGTAGAGCTCTCTCTTGACCTTGAGGATCTCCCTTGCTGCGATTTCAATATCGCTAGCCTGCCCCTGTATGCCTCCTAGAGGTTGGTGGGTCATCACGCGAGAGTGAGGTAGAGCGAAGCGCTTGCCCTTGGTACCTGCTACGAGCAGAACAGAAGCCATAGAGGCTGCCATGCCCGTACAGATGGTACTTACGTCGCACCCGATATACTGCATCGTGTCGTAGATGCCATAGCCAGCATAGACAGAGCCTCCGGGTGAGTTGATGTAGATGGAGATATCCTTACCAGGGTCGCTACTATCGAGGAATAGTAGCTGTGCCTGTATCACGTTGGCCGTGTAGTCATTGATTTGCGTCCCTAGGAAGATGATGCGATCCATCATCAAGCGTGAGAATACATCCATTTGAGCCACGTTGAGATGTCGCTCTTCAATGATGGTTGGTGAGATGTAGCTACTCTGTAGGTTCATGTAGCTCTCTAGAGCAAGGGTATTCATGCCCAGGTGCCCTGTAGCGTATTTTTTGAATTCGTTCATACTATATTACTGATATGAGTCTCTCTACCTATTGGGGTAAAAGGACTTCAAACAAAGATAATAATAATTTGGGTTCATTTGACAAATCAAACTCACAGTAGTCTTTGATTGTGGTTGATGATTTACGCCTATGGATGGGTTCTAGGGCAAATCAAGAGGGGCTGTGGCAAAATTCACTTTTGCTGCAGCCCCTTTTAGGTGTTTTAGGATGCGCAAAATGCAAGGCTCTAAGACTGAGGCCTACGGGAGCATACTGGAGTATGTGACCGAAGCCGAATGTCGCAAGTAACACAGCAGTTTGCGTATTATGACGCACCGCCCTCTCGATTGCTTATTGTGGTGATCAAGCTTGTGCCTCAGTACTTTTTGTCTCTGTGTGTACTTAGGGCTTGAGTAGCTTGTCTATTTGGTGGATCTGGTAGGCGTAGAACGCCTTGTCTTCTGCCGAGCCACCAGCGTTTGCATAGAGCGTGCGGATGCGTTTGAGGTAGGATAGCATCATCGGTGCTGTAAGGGCTGAGGGCAGAGTGGGCATACCGAAGTTGAAGCGAATCACATACCCATCCAATAGATTGTCTTGATGCTGCCAGCATGAGTGGCAAGCCAGAGGTTGTGCTTCCTCAAGCGATTCATCAAGTTCTAGGGCTAGTCGATTGGTCGGGCTAGCCTTCGTTTTGATGCCGCTGCCCAAGGCTAGTGCCTCTATTGCAGTGGTCTGCATCATCTTGTCCTCTGCACTTAGCTTGTCCTTTTGCAGCGTATTGCGGAATATCTCCTTGTACACATCCTCCATATAGGACGATAGTGTGTAGTAGCGCTTAGCGTCGATAGAGCCAGCCTCGTGGATGCGTGCCAGAGTCGTGGGGTCGTAGAGTGCATTGGTGATCATGGAGATGCTACGGATGGCTCGTCCTCGGTCGTAGCCGATCTTGTCCGTAAGCTCCCTTGGGTAGAGCCATTGACCTACGGAGCGAGCTTGCTCCACGAGCCAGTGCAGAGCGCGTTGCTGCTCCGCTTTGCCGATATAGTTCTTGGGGTTTAGCCGATCGCCTTGGCGTATCTCTCGATAGTCAATCCCGCCGATGTAGGGTAGCACATGGCCGATGTAGCGGTTGTACTGACCGAGCAGGGCTTGATAGAGCGATCTGATCTCTCTGTAATCCTCGCCCTGCTGATAGCTCCATTGCTCTAGGTGCTCCAGAGAGAGCTTGAGGTTGCTGATGCCGAGGTTACTCGCCTGTATGTGGTCGTTGCCCAAATCTTCGGTCTGGTCTGTCGGATCTACGGTTGCGAATACTTGCTGAGGACCGTATGTAAACATCGGGTCATGGGCTTTTTCTTCAATCCACTTATTTAGTGTCTTGGCTTCGTCCTCTGGGGTCTTCGCCTCTGGTATCAAGCGGTATCCCCAGCGGATGGCATAGGCATCGTAGACACCAATTAGGGGTGGTACCATACGTACACCACGCTCGTAATCTCCGGGTTGGGCTACATAGTTGTTGCGCGCATAGTCCATAATGCTGGGCGTCGTCCCATATTGCCGAGTGAAGCTAGGGCTACGAAGCGAGTCGACAGAGAAAGAATAGCTAGCTCCCATATTGTGCATGAGTCCAAGGGTGTGCCCAATTTCATGAGAGGCTACATAGCGTAGAGACTCGCGCATCACTTCGTCGTCGAAGGTTAGCTTGCGCACTCTCGGGTCTACCGCCGAGGTTTGGGCAAATCGCCAGTCGTGGACGAGCGAGACTACGTTGTGGTACCAAATAACATCGGCTGTAAGAATCTCGCCAGAGCGTGGATCTACATAGCTTGGTCCCATAGCGTTCGGTATGGGAGATGCTGCATATTTGAAGCAGCTATAGCGCATATCATCGGGGTCGAAGTTAGGGTCATTGGCTGGGTAATCTATAGCCTTGATGGCATCCTTGAAGCCAGCGTGCTCGAAGGCCTTATTCCAGTCCTCAATCCCCTGGCGGATGGTGCTACGCCACTTTGGGGGGAATGCTGTGTCTACGTAGAAGATGATGGGCTTGGCGGGAACGACCAGTTCGCCCGCCTCGTATTTGGCTCGATCCTCTTCCTTGGGCTCGACGCGCCAGCGATGGATGTAGACAAAATTTTTGAGCCTATCGTGCTCGGAGGTGAAAAGCTCTTTGCCCGAGGAGAAGAAGCCTATGCGCTTATCCCCAAGGCGTGGCCTCATCTGTTCTTTGGGGAGCTCGTAGATAGAGCGGTGTAACCCTACAGTATAGGATTGTTTGCCTTCGGTCATGTCGTAGCTTAGACGGCTCTTAATCTCTATGTTCTTGGGGAAGGCCTTGACACTTGAGATGCTAGAGCCAGAGGCGTTGAATGTGGCCTTAATGCTTCGGCTCCCACCAAACATCTTACTCATAGGTGTCTCCCTTTTGATGGGCGAGAGTAGAGCATCATTGCCCGCGAAGAGTGCTGTGACGTCAATGGCGATCTTGCCGTCCTTCACACCGCCTATGCGGAAGCCTTTTATAATCGGATCGGCAAAGTTGCGTTCGAATGCAGGTCTAATTGGGTCTTGATCTCCTACGAGGCTACTCGTCTGTACCTCATGGATATATATGTTGTTTTCGTCTCTCGAGAATCGGATGGCTATGGGGCGGTCGATCATCTGCCCTGCTACGTAGTCGCGCGTATTGCTCGTCTCCGCTACTCGGTTGGAGAGGCCGTACAGCGGGCCGAAGTTCTCCTCGGAGAGCACCATGATTAGCTTGCCGTCTTTGCGTAGGTACATACTGAACAGTCCCTCGCTCGTGGAGGCATCCTTGATGAGCCCCTCAAATGCCTTGGCCTTGTCGTCCTTTGGGGTAGCTTTGGCAATAGAGCCATTGTCGGGCTTCTTTTTCTTGATGATCGAGCAGGAGGTCGTTGATAGCCCTATGGATAGGATGGCTATCCCTGCTGCAGTGCTAATCTTCTTCATTTGGTAACTTTGAATTTGCGATACAATAATAGCTGTCTGATGTGGAGGTCATGCGATTGTGTCGGGAAGTGAAGACCGCTTCATCTCCCGAGGATAAGCTGTGTACATAGTCTGTATGTGTACTATTGCTACCCTTGCACAAAGCTAATTAAATTGTTGCTACTCTCGAAAGACTTCGCCACAACGAACTAGGGGCTACATCAAGATAATCATCTTGATGTAGCCCCTAGTTGGCTGATGTTTGGTAGTTTGCTCGTTACTTGGTCTGGCGCTTGGAGAAAAGTCTGTACGCCCAAACGAAGAGAGCAATCCCTACGACTACTTGCAGCACGAAGAGCCATGGCTCGAGAGTCTCACTGGGCTCATAACCCTCGAAGAATGGCGTAGGCAGATAGTCGGGTGCTAGAGACTCGACCATAGCCCCAGCCCTATCGTCCGAGCCCTCGCCGAAGTCGATGTAAGCACTGAGAATAGGTGCTGCTAAACAAACCAAGGCGCCAAGGGTGAGTAGGAACTGACGCATACCGAAGGCGGGCTTAGACGAGCTCGTAATGCGCGATGTGGCTGTGCTGTCGGTGCGCTCCATCAGACGAATCACTCCTAGGGTCATAAGCCCCTCGAGGAGAGATAGGGGAACTTGAGTAATGGCGAAAATCGACATGAATTTGGCGAACGAAGCCCAGATGCCACCTTGTGCATCGGGGAAGACCACAGCCAGCTGTAGAGAGGTCGTTACGTAGGTAGCCATGCTACCAATGAATGCTGCGAGGAAGATCCCCATAGACTTGCCCAGCCCCAAGCGTCGGCATAGGGTATAGATGGCATAGGCCACTAGAGGCCCTGCGATAGCTAGGGAGAAGACATTTGCCCCGAGTGTACTGATGCCTCCATGAGCCAGCAATAGCGCTTGGAAGAGCAGGACGATTACCCCAATGAGTGGCATAGACATCGGCCCAGAGGTCAGTGTGCCAAGCGTAGTTCCCGTCAGATGAGAGCTAGACCCAGTCACCGAGGGGAGCTTGAGGGCAGACAGGATGAAGACAAACGCCGTATTGAGGGCAAGTGTGATGCGCCCCTTGGGCGAGGCTTTGAGGTCGCGACTGATGGCGCGGTAGCTCAAGACCACGAAAGGGAGCGACACCAAATACCAGAAGATACACCAGCCTAGAGGGAGATAGCCCTCCATGATGTGCATCGCATGCCCTGGGGTGATGGTTAGCGATAGTACGAGCGCGATTAGGTACAGTTTGCGTAGCATAGCGGTTCGTTTATTAAGTTTAGACTGCTTATTGATGTTGACCTCTAGACTCGGCTCTGCGTAGATGATCCGCCCAGATTTGGCAAATCTCGTCGTAGTCGCCTAGACCATGCATGTGGCTATTCTCTTCCTCGGCACGGAACCCCTCGTTTAGCAGACGGCTACGCCAGCTCTGCTCCTCTAGAGGTTCGCCCTCCTCCCATTGGCCGACCATGTCATTGAGGGCATGGTCTCCCGCCACAGACATTAGGGGCAGGAAGTTGAGCGTCGCAGGTGGTGGGCAGTGTTTGTGTAGGTACTCCGACACGTGCTCGTAGAGCATAGACTCGTAGTCCACAGTCCCGATGACGATTTTGGGGTCAAGCGTTTGTAGGTAGGCGTTCAGCTCATCGTATTTGCCGTTGGCCACAGGGTATTTGTCTGTATGGTTGCCATGCCCCATCAGCACCAGCCCCTCGCCCCTGTCTAGTCGCTCGGAGAAAGCGTTGTATAGAACATCCCCCACGGATCTGATATCCTCGTCGTCGTAGAGCAGGGGCTCACCTACTACCACAGAGACATCGGGATATTTTTGGGTAAAAGCAGGGAGGTATCTGTCGTGAATGAATGAATACTCTAGTCCCGGGATGATGTGTAGGCTCTGGATGCTAACGCGCTTGTAACCAGAAGCTCCTATTGCCTCTAGCCATTTGTCGGCAGGGTAGTACTGTTCGCCGCTCTTCTCGAACCAGCGCTTCATGCACATGCCAGAGGTGAAAGCCATGAAAATGTCTCGCTCGGGGAAAGCATCGGCGAAGTATTTGCGGATACGAGCGAAGGTACGATGAGGACCCGGGTAAGTACTCCCAAAGGTCACCAGCAAGAGAGCCTCATTAGACGATCGGGTAAGCTCCGAGGGGGATAAGATTTTTCCGTGATGATCCATTTAGTTTTGTTTTGATTAGTGGCACAAAGATACTAAACAGTTTGCCTATTCTGACACACCGCCCTTATCTGAGGCCATTGAGCCAAGCCGATGCAGGCATCGATTTCTTGCCCGAGGGCTGGAGCTGTGTGATGCGTAGCACACCCTCGCCACAGATCACGTCGAGATGCTTCTTGCCGATGACGACTACTTGCCCGACTTCCTTGCCTAGATGCTCGGCTGCTCGCTCCACGACCTGGCTTGCATGGAGCTTGCAGACTATTGGTTCCTCTAGTTGAGGTACTTGTAGCTCTGCCCATGCCGAGGGGTAGGGGTAGAGACCCCTGATGAAGTTGTAGAGCTCTCGTGCCGACTTGTGCCAGTTGACCTGGGTGTTTTCTTTGGTGAGCTTCGGAGCCTCGGTAGGGCTCTCGCCTATAGCCGCCTGCGACACTGTCGTAGGCTCTGACGAGAGGAATAGATCGACGCTCTTGAGCAGTGTCTCGGCGCCGAGCGCCATCATACGGTCGTGTACCTGCCCCGTGGTTTCGTCGGGAGCGATGGGCATAGGCGCTTGTAGTATGATGTCTCCTGTATCTAGCTCGTGCTTGAGCCTAAAGGTGGTGACGCCTGTCTCTGTGTCTCCGTTGATGACGGCCCAGTGTATCGGGGCTGCCCCTCGATAGCGAGGCAGTAGTGATCCGTGTAGGTTGATTGTTCCTAGGCGTGGGAGGCTCCACACGACCTCGGGGAGCATACGAAATGCCACCACAATCCCTAGATCGGGGGCAATCTCCCGCAGTCTATTGACGAAGGCTTCGTCTTTGAGCTTTACGGGCTGGAGGACTTCGATGCCTACACTCTGTGCATAGCGCTTGATGCTACTCTCCTGTAGCTTCATACCTCGGCCTGCAGGTTTGTCGGGCATCGTGACGACTGCCCTAACGTTGTAGCCTCCCTCGACTAATGCCTGAAGCGATGGCAGCGCAAAGTCTGCCGTCGCCATATAGACGATCCTAAAGTCTGTCTTATTCATCTGTAGGAAATAGGTAATGTCTTATTTATATTGTATCGAATAGTAAGAACAAAGGTAGCTAAACCTGCTTGTTTGCAGTCTAGGTAATGAAAATTACCACTCCGCTGGGGCTTGCTTCGTATATGATTGTACAGAAAAACCTCGGCTCCGCCTAGTTCGTTCCGCCTGTCGGCGGCGACGTAGCACGCGGCGTCGCTACAAATAGGGAACAATCGTCGAAAAATCGTCAAACCTAGAAAATCGGTTTTTCGCTTTTTGGGTTAAAGTCTGTAAATGGATTTGGCTCGAATTGGACGAATTGAAGAGACGTTTGGGCGAAGCGAATGTGTTTTCGGGGAAAATCTCTGCACTAATCTTTTCGGATTGTAGGACTAATCCACCCCGATGTGTACACAGAATCAAAAAGATTAGTGCAGAGAAATTCTGAAAAGTCCGCTTCGCTCGGATAAAAATGTACTAAATTCAATTTTATCTATCTGATTACTAGTTGTCTATAAAATGGGCGTTTTACGGCGTTATTTTCGTTCGTCTGGGCTCTAAGTGCCCAAACGATGTCAAACTCAACCTAGAGTCTTCTAGAGGGTAAATGCGAGGTCTGCCACTTTTTGTCTAGGCTCAAAGCATTTTCTCATCAACATTCTGAAATTTGGTCTAAAATATAAATCTAGCTGTGAAATCTTTGGTTTTATCCAATGATGTTTTTATATTGATGATTACCAATATGTTGTTTTGGTTTTGGCGTCTTTGTGAAATGAGATTTGAGGTGCTGATTTGTAGAAATATGGGTAGGAATGATGTTTTTATTATATAATAATTATCTTTGGTTGTCATTAATATAAATGTTGGTATGAATACTTGGCTTAATAAATAATTGAATAATATGTAGTGTAATTATTAATTTTAAAATTAGAATGCATCATGAGTGGACTTAGTAGAATGTTGGGAGGGTTTCTCCTAACTTTGATGATGCTCATCAATTCGTCCCTATGGGCTCAGAAGAGCCTTACTATCCCGGGGGAATTAACAGATGA
>JAUMYV010000132.1 GCA_030528445.1 Porphyromonadaceae bacterium
ACCTGTAACCTTCTGATCCGTAGTCAGATGCTCTATTCAGTTGAGCTACGGAGCCGTGGTTTCGTTTCCGAATTCGATTGCAAAGGTAAGGATAATTTTTATTTGAGCAATAGGGAAGAGGATTTTTTGTACATCAATATCAACCATCATGTAAATCTCATCGATGAAATCAGTTTAATGCTTCGATTTGATGAGACCGAAGTAAGGGGAGATATTCAAGTACACCTCGATATGCGAACTGATCGGATGAGCCGAATGTGGGTGATACCATAGAGCTGCCGAGGCACCTAGGCTGTATCGCTTGCGTTCGAGTATGCTGTAGCTACCCAAAAGCTGTAGATAACGCGTAGTGTGGCTATGAATCTTCTCTCGACCTGCTCGGCCTATGGATTGTACAAAGGGTGTTCCTAGTACGCTGATGAAGTTCTCTCCCTGCCATAGAGCTAGGCGTGCATGCCATCGATGCCACTTAATACCTGCCTCCACATATCCGCCCCATCCCTTGTCTACGGGGTAGTGTCCCCCTCTTTGGGCATATCCTAGAGCATATAGAGAGGCATACCAGTGGGCCGAGTGTCTGCCGAGCTTGAGCGGATGGGTATAGACAAGCCCTAACGTGGCATTGGACCACGAATGCACTGTATCTGGGCGCTCATTGAGTACGCCACCTCTGTGGTGCGCCAATGCTTGCAATCTGAGATCTAGGCTAGGCTTGTCTACGGGAGCGAAGCGATGCTGTGCGTGAAGCCCAAATACGAAAGCCTCGGGGTGGGTATCGTGTTTGTAGATGAAGCTACGCCAGTCCACCCAGACATCGAACTTACTTCTTGGGTTGGCATACTTGATTTGTAGCCCCGCCTCTCTATCGGCTGTGAGGTTGAGCTCTGGATTGTACAGCGGCTCGATTAGCTCGTGCTTGGCACCGCCCTCAAGATTACCTAGGATGATGGATACTCCCTCGGCCGGAGTAATGGCTGCTTGGAAAAATGGTTTTAGGCGAAACCTCGTGTAGCGACCACTTTCTCCAGACCAATAGGGTAGGTCGCTGTAAGCTATGGCAGCGGGATAGAGCGAGCTACCCCAGTAGTAGATGTTGGTTGCCCCTAGGCGCAGGCTGATGGGGATTTGGGTCTTGGGTGTATAGCCAAGGTCAGCCTGTAGGCGGTAGCCGGGTAGGGTATAGTCTGCGATCAAGTCGGAGGCATACTCATTGTTTCGGAAGAAGCCCTCTGCCGATAGCCTTAGGGCAAGGAGATCTTCGCGGCTGATACCTGAAGAGAGGGATGGTTCGTGTGATCTGTAATACTCTTGGCTCGATAGCTTACTTACTCCCATCAGGAGCACCAGCAATAGTATGAGGCTTTTGGTGGACATAGCGATTCTGTTGGACTGATATATTCTAGGGTGCAAAATTACGTAACCCAATTGGGTTTACCATCTCGAGACAGATCCGTCAATCTAAAAACGTGGAGCTACATCGAGTGCTCTATTTGTGGGGAGGTCGAGATTTATATTTTAGCTCAAATTTCAGAATGTTGATGAGAAGAATAGGGTAGAGAGGGTAAAAAGGAGCAGACCGCGTATTTACCCCCTAGCAGGCTCTAGATTGAGTTTGACATCATTTTGGCACTTGATCCCAGACGAATGAAAACAACCTCTTAAAACGTGAGTTTTGTAAGGTGTTAATAGACAGTTTAATGTGTCGGTGATTTGCTCGATTTTTCGGGGAAGAAGTAGAAATTTCATACTTTCTCTGCACTAATCTTTTCGGATGTCTGTACACATCGCATCGGATTAGTTTTACAATCTCCCAAAAACTCTAAGCGTTTTTGGGACAAGCCGAAGCAATAGCTCCTAATCGCCCTGCTATTTGCCTTGATTTAAGTCTGATTTATTTACATAGTTTAACTAAAAAAGTGAAAAATCCCTTGTGATTACCACATTCTGCAAAAGTTCAAACACCTAAAAGGGGCTGTGTCAAAATTGGCTTTTGGCATAGCCCCATTTCTTT
>JAUMYV010000040.1 GCA_030528445.1 Porphyromonadaceae bacterium
ATCCATAGCCGTATCCGTAACCATAGCCATAACCCTTATTTTGAGAGGAAACACCATTCAGTACTATAGCCATGTTGCTTAGAATCTTCTCGTCATAAAGTGATTGTAGATCAGGTAATACTCTGCGATCCACTACACCTGAACGTATGATGAATAGAGTCAGATCAACGACTCTATTGACAATTGTTGCGTCTGCTACAATTCCAAATGGAACGCCGTCGATGAGTACATAATCATAGCTTTCGCTTAAAGTATCCATCAGTGTATCTAGCCGTTCGCTCATTAGCAGTTCTGCTGGGTTGGGTGCTGAGCTACCAATAGGGATTACGGCAAGACCCGGGCAACTCTTATCATGTCGTAGGACATCTGCCACGGAAATTGTTTCGTCGGATAGATAATTAGTCACACCACGGCCAGCCATTTCTAA
This sequence comes from Porphyromonadaceae bacterium, assembly GCA_030528445.1. GTDB lineage: Bacteria > Bacteroidota > Bacteroidia > Bacteroidales > Porphyromonadaceae > Porphyromonas. The sequence continues at coordinate 428 of JAUMYV010000040.1, forward strand.
TCGTCTAGTCAAAGTTCCCTTACGTAGGTCAAGGTCTACAATGACGACTTTCTTATCGGCGAAAATCAAACTTCTAGCTAGGTTATAAGTCGTAAATGTCTTACCTGCGCTAGCTCCAAAGGACACACACATGATTCTTTGACCAGTTCCCCCCATCTTTTTCATGAATCCCATGTTTGTACGTAGTACTCTGAAGGCTTCTGTGATCGTGTCGGTCCCTTGTGGTTCTACTGAGACGAAAGTCGACGACTCTGCTAAAGGGATATCACCAAGGTAAGGGATACTTACTCGGTCTAGTATATCTTTTCTTGTACGGATCTTGGTGTCTGTAAGTAGTTTCAGAAGGAAGAACACGGTGGGGATGAAGAGCCCGATTGCAAAACTGATCAGCAATGTGCGGGTTGTGTTTGGACTAATAGGACTATTTGAGCCTGTATCAAAGTCCATAACGTAGGCATTATTGCTCTGAGCCGTTTGTGCTAGAGTATTCTCCTCTCGCTTGGATAGGAGCTGAGTGTACAGAGCCTCCTTCATCCTCTGCTGACGCTCTATATCAAGCCATTGGCGCTGTTTGTTGGGTACGGTAATCATCTCTTCCATCCCCTGTCTATTACGGATATCTATCTCCCTGAGCTGTAAATCTAGGGTTTTGATGTAGCCCTCCAAGGTATGCCTTATGGAAACGCGAGTCTGTTCCATCGCTTTGGCATATTTCTGAACCATGGGGTGATCTTCCATACCGCCAGTGGTAGACAACCAACGTTCGTACTCTGGTTTTATTTGATTATAAGCGGAGATTGCTGTTTCTAGACCTGCATTGTTTAATCCTATATTCTGAGGGAGGTAGTCTCCTTGCTTGCTTGGGTTATTGATAAAGTCAAGGAAGTATCTAGCGAGTCTTTTCTGAGCCTCTATTTCGAATGAGGCTTCATGCCCACTCTGAGCTCTACTAGTGTAGGCTCCTGCGATGACTTCTGGTGCGATGAATTTGTTTGCTCTCTGGAAGCTATCAATGTTATTAGCTACCACATCAAGCTCCTCACTCAGGTTGGCGATACGTTCGTTGATGAAGCGAGCCGTGTTGATTGCAATCTGATTGCGCACGCTACTAGTCTCTGCGTTATAGGCATCCACAATCGCCTCCAAAAGGTCTGTCGCTCTCTGCTTTGAGTTATCTGTTAGCGTGAGACTCAGTACGGTAGCCCTATTCTCCGGTTGTCCTATAGATAGGCGCCCCTGATAGGATGCTGCTAGATCCTTGACTGGTAGGCGAGTAATCTTGAGCGTTTTGTTCGGCCAAGGTTCGTTGTACCCTTTAGAAGGAACAATGACAAATCGACTATTATCATACACCACCTCTTCGCCCAAAGATACTTGCTTCTGCTCCCCTCCTTCTTCTCTACTTACAACTACGGTTGAGGCATCCTTGTAGGAAACATTGAACTGGTCATAGTGGTCTAGAGAATCTGTGAAAGAGATTTGGATAGGTGCCGACTTGTATAGCTCTATAGGACGTAGTCCATCTACTATACCATAGTTTACCTGTGCGTTGATCGCCTTGATAGCATCGGCAATAACAATGCGCGAGCGTAGCTGTAGGCGTTCATTCTCTATATTGACACGGGAGCGCCTGCCCACTAAATCTAGGTCAATTGACGTGCGCTGCGCTGGGTCTCGGACAATCACTGTCACGACACTCTCGTAAGTGTAAGCCTGTTTGGCAGACTTGTAGTACATGTAGCCAGTGCACAAAACTATAGATAGCAAAAACCACTTCCAATATCCTAGAAGATAGAAGAAGAGATCTATTAAGTTAATATCTGCGACAACGGGGCCAGAAGATTTAGTCTGCCTAGAGGAAGTCTGGGGAGTAATAGCTGGAGTCATACAATGTACTTCTTTTTACTTGGACAGTTTAATCAAGGCTACTAGAGCCGCGATTGAGGATATCGTTGAGAATGCATAACCACTCAATTGCATTGCTCTATCGATTGTTTCGACATTGCGGTAGCGAGGCTGTACATACACGATATCATTGGGCATTAAGTAGAATGCTGGGGACTGATAAATATCGACAGATCTTAGGTCTAGAGAGTAAGTTTTATAGCCGATAGCTTCTTTGCGAATTACCTTGATCTGATCAACTCTAGAATTTTGAGGTAAATCTCCAGTCATGGCGATCGCCTCAAGGATATTAACCCTGTCCTGAGCTTCTATACGCAGTATGCCTCCGCTAACTTCCGATAGAGGTGTAAACATTGATGTTTGTTGACTTCGCCCTTGCGAAGTTGCTTGTCCCTTCCCTTGCCCTGCGATAGCACCAAGCAGGTATATTCGGTAGTTTGATAACAAGACCTCAACTCTAGGATCAGTCAGATACTTACTATCAATGATCATTTGCTCAAGAAGAGATCGAATTTCGGAAAGCTTTTTCCCCGCCACTACCACTTTGCCTAGCACAGGGAAGTTTATAGTCCCCTCATTGCTAACGAGGTAGCCAAGTCTCTGCATCCCCCTAACGTCTTCGACCGAGGTTTGCGTGTTGGGCGAGGCATTACCAGCTAGATTGGGGATGCCCCCGCCATCGAAAGCCCCTCCATTGAATGGAGCCGCAAGCTCTGGGAATGCGCTTCCGACATGTATGCTCAAGCGGTCGCCTGACGATATGACGACTTCGCTGTTGTGCAAGACGGCATATTGCTTGGCATAGTCCACGTCCTGCATATATGTAAACTTCTTTGGCGAATCACAACTTGCTACCCCAAGTAGGGTAATAGCGAGGAGTGTGGCTGCAAATCGGGTAGTTGGCTTTATCATATTTGTATACTTAACTTCTTGATTGAACTAAAACTTCTTCCCAAAGATAATGGAAAAAGATGTGAGAAAAATAATTTTTATGTCGGTCCATAATGACGCATTTTCTAGATACTGCAAATCATAGTCTAGTCGACGAATCATTTTTTCTACTGTATCTGTATACCCATTGTAGAGCGTCGCGTAAGAGAAGAGACCAGGTCTAAGTGCGTATAAACGAACGTAGTCTGGGCGTTGCTCCATAATTTGTTTGATGTAGAACTCTCTCTCTGGTCGTGGACCAACAAAGGACATATCCCCTTTGAGTACATTCCAGAGTTGTGGGAACTCGTCTAGGTGATGAGCGCGGATAAACGCCCCAACCTTGGTTAGTCTGTTGTCTTTCTCTCCCTGGCAGAGTTGAGCCCCCTCATCCTCAGCATCCATTCTCATGGAGCGAAACTTATACAAAACGAAAGGCTTACCCTTATAACCAATGCGCACTTGGCTATAGATGGCTGTCCCCGATTTATCCTCTAGCTTGATGGCAATCGCGATGATTAGGATAAGTGGAGAGAAAATAATCAAAGAAACTAACGCTAAGCAAAAATCAAATATACGCTTGAATACTAGCCCCATAAAAAGAATTAAAATAGTAATCCAGACTACTGTTTGAGTTTGCAAATTTACTCTTTACATTAGATTATAGCAAGTATCGTCTCGCGAGAGGACACCACTTACCAGCTGAAAATACGGCGATATTGGTCCAATAGGCCTGCCTGCATCTTTTCTCGAGTGAATAACTCTAGATATCTTTTTCTCGCTCCTTGACTAAGTTGGTTGTATAGCTCTGGAGACGAGCAGATTGTATGAATAGCATTAGCGATCTCTCTCGCATTGCCTGGGGTTACATTGACCCCCGATTCCCCATGAGCATTGACCCAAGGGACGCCAGAGCCTTCGATATTTGTGGCGATAATGGGTCGTCCCACAGACATTGCCTCCACTTGGACTATTGCATAGGCTTCTGTCTTAATCGTCGAGCTTAGGCAAAATAAATCACAAGCAGCATAGTAAGCGGCCTCTAGTTCACTTGGGATAAAACCGAGAATACGAACCTTCTCAGATAGCCCTAGGTCTGCGACTTGACGCTGCAAACTAGCTTTGAGTGGGCCGCTACCGCCAATCAAAACCACGTAGCTGTCATCCAGCATAGCAGCAGCATTGATCAAGTGCTCATATCCCTTATAAGCGACCAAGCGCCCCATTGAGTAGACAATCTTCTTGCCTGCGTACTCATTGCGAATCGTAGCGATCACACTATCATCGGCTACGCGCTCGCGTACGCCGATGGGTAGGTAGCTTGTTTTGTCTTGTACATCTGCCAAATACGGAGACTCCTGAACGTAGGTAGGAGTCGTGCCAAGAATGAGATCTGCTCGGTTGATGAGCCACTTTTGAAGGGGCATATATAGCTTCAGCAGGAAGCGTTGCTTGAGGATATCGCTATGCCAATGCAAGATTACCTTGCCTTTGTAGTCGGATAGAAATAAGGCCAATGTCGCCATTGGGTCAGGGTGGTGGATATGTATGATATGGTAGTCGTGGCAGATTTCTCTCAACTTAGAAATCATATCTGGAGAAATCATGGTGGCAGATTTGTTTGCGATGGTTTTGGTCTTGATGATTTTACTGTGGGAGTTCAGTCTAGTTTCACCGACCTCATCATCTGCAGATGCACAAAGCATATCGCAGTACACACCACTAGTCGATAGCCCTCTGACGAAAGCCATCATTACCTTCTCCACACCTCCTTTTACAGGATGAAACTTGCCGAGCTGAAGTACCTTCAATTCCATGGACACACCTTATTTCACTAGTATACTGCAAAGATATGCATTTTGGGATATCTAGCACAGAGGAAATGAAAAAATGTTAATGGATTTCACGAAATAAAACATTTCCTCAAGTTGACTGCACAGGTGTGTTGATGACTAGGAGGAGGGAAAAAACAGTAGAGACCCCAAAAATAGATATAGAGCCTTTTGCAAAGCTCTCTATTAGGGAGGCCATCCTACAAGCCCAAGACTCATTCCTCTCGTCTGGGGCGAAATGTGTGGAATGTAGAGAGGAGTATCAAGCAGAGGAGAGGGATAGTTACCTTGGGTTCTGCCCTCTTTTGGTCTAGTAGTAGGGCTGTCCCGAGTAGCAATATGGATACTCCCCACAGGGCGATGCGTCGCTTTCTTTTGCTCATAGTATTCCTTAGAAGCTAATTTTAGTTTGTACACGTAGCGCATGCCTATGCGCCCCTGGTAGGTGCGGATTGGTTAGGCGATAGAAGTAATCTACACGCACGACGTTCAATATATTTTCAATACCCGTGCTAAGCTCCAGATGCAGGTGGTTGTTCATCGGTCTGGCAAATTGTGGCAAGTACTCCATCCCTACGCGAGGGTGTCGAGCAGAGGTCGACATATCTCCCCAGAATCCGTGCAGGCTTACCACTTCCCTTAGATTGAGGTGCTTAATCAGAGGAAGTCGACTCAGTATCAACCCATTCATGTGATACGTCCCTTGGAAGCGCAGATAGCGATCGGCAATGTACTCCAAAGGCTGAAGTGTTTGGAATGCTCCTCCTCTGAGGATCCATCCTGTATTGGCCGTTGGGTGGAAGAGTGAGGTCTGGGGAGCAGCCCCTAGGGCAATCCCTGCATTGACCTCCGCATCAAGCCGCCCCCAGAGAGAGAGATGTATACGCTGGCTATAGCTCCCCGACAGATGGGCATATGTCTGAGTATTGCCTGGGAGTCCTTTGGGGTATAGGTTGAGCGAAAGACCGAAAGATGGGCGGTAGCGAGTCAGGTCGAAAGACTTGCCTTGGCGCACCTGTCTAAAGCGCCCCCCTCCGATGGAGAGATTTGCACTTAGATTGATTGAGGTCTGTGCGATATGATCAACCCTCTGAGGCTTCAGCTGCTCGTCTAGGCGATAGTAGGCCAGATCTCCCGTAGGCGTCTTACGTATATACTCTGCAGAAATGTTTGTGCTGAGCTGATCGGTCCAGTCTTTGACGTATCTGAGCGAATACTTGTCGCCATAGAAACGAATTCGGTTATCAATATTTCCCAAGAGGCTAGCCAGTCCGTCCTTAAACATAGAGCTCCCTTCGTCGCCTGGGATAAACAGATCGCGATGTACGACGGCAGATAGATGATCTCGAGGATGCTCGAAGGCATGATAGTTACGCTTCTTCGGGGTAAAAGTGGCTTGGGCATAGTACTTCCACCGCTCATCTCTGAGCCCATAGCCGACGTAACCCTCAAGGAATAGGTGCTGCATTAGGTTGGCAGTCGTCATTCCTCCCAGCCTTAGGCGTACGCCCTCGAGCTCATTGTAGCCAACTAGTGTTTCGTATGGTCCTAGGTCAAACTTGATGCGTTCTTTGTTGAGTGGTGCCATCGGGATAGAGAAGAAGCCAGTAGCGAAAAGCCGCCCCACAGAGCTAACAATATTGAAGCCTCTATGGGAGTGTAGATAGTTGACGAAGTCTACTGCTTTCTGCTCCTTGCTTGATAGGGCTAGGGGTCTCTCTACGATTCCGTAGTTCCCAGGCTTGATAAGCATAGCCTCCAGACGTTCCTGCTCGGGGAGCAAACTCCTAGGGTCCAGATACTCTGGGCGGAGCGCTTCTTGCCCGAAGCGGTAGCTGTGATAGTCCCGCTCTACCTCAACCTCCAATCCCTGTTTGATGAGTCCTGTTGGCTTGAGGACGATCCCCAGCTTCTTGGTCTTGGGTAGCCAGACCTCGCCTCGTGGGGTTTGGACTGAGGCAAAGGATGTAGAGATGCTCATGCGCTCCACCCAGTTGACGCTCGACACATGTGGTAGGGTCATCTCTACGTGGCGCATAGAGAGCTGTATAGTATCGATCCAGATATGCCCATTCATCCCGACGCTACGTGGGCTCATGGGCCTAAAGTGCATCAAGAAGCAGGGGGTGCCCTCGTAGCTGACCGTATCTTGGATGTAGTACTTGTAGAAGTGTGTGGCCCATTGTTTGTTTAGTGGACTGGGGAACTCCGTCAGTAGTAGTTCTAGATTGTTGTTGTAGACATCGAAGTCCGCCAATAGCATGTCGATGCTATTGGTTGTCCCTCCCTCGTCCATAGCCGCCTCCACGCCATGTAGGCGACGACCCGTGATGATCGGAATCAGCGATGCTCCCCGACGAGCTGCGAAAATAGTCTGCTTCTCTCTAAGCGACAGAGGCATCGTATGAGAAGAAATCAATGAGGCTGTATCTCTGAAGCGGTCGGCAACCTCAGCCTTGAGGCCAAAGTATTTCTTCCCGGGTCTAGAGCCAATTTGCGAAATCAGAATCTTCTCGTACTCTTGGTAGGAGTAGTCTTCAAAAGCACTGATTCTATTTTGCTCTTTGGCGGCAATAACCCGCTCTATGAGCATTACGGCTGGATTATTTTTGCGTCTGTATCGTTCTTTTCGAGGACGAACTACTACGGCCTCAAGCTCGTCATAAGCCTCTTCGAGGGTGATACGTCCTAGATGGATAGGTTCACCTCTGTGCCACACGCGGTCGGCACTCTTGTATCCCATGGAGCTAAAGCGGAGCTTAATGCGCCCTCGCTGGCTTAAACTCTCGGGGAGCTGAAGACGGAAGTGCCCGTCTATATCGCAAGATGTACCTACGCCTTTCTCGCTACCCTCGACGAGTACGTTGGCGTAGGGGATTGCCTTATTGGCCTTGGCGTCGACCACCTGCCCTCTAAGCGTCTGCGCATTGACCCAATCAATATGGCAGACACCGAGAAGTAAGGCCGTCAAGAAAATGTATTTTACCCTGATACAGAGTTTTATTATAGACGTCATTGATCTCTCAGTACTATTGTAATACAAATCAAATGCAAAGATATCCAAAATCACGAGGGGCTGTGTCAAAATTCGATTTTGCTCGTAGCCCCTTTTAGGTGTCTCAGAATGTACAAAATGCAAGACGCTAAGACTGAGGCTGACGACGAAGTCCGTGCGTAGCAAAGGGAGCATACTAAGGTATGTGACCGAAGCCGAAGGTCACAAGCAACACTGCAGTTTTGCATTGTGACACACCGCCCTTGGGCAAAGAATACGCCAAGGGGCTACGTCAAGACTTTCGCTCGACACAGCCCCTTGGCTTAAATCAATACTATTGTATCCCCAGCCCTATTTGCCATGCTGGCTGAGATAAGCCTCCCACTTATCCTTATAGGTGCCCATGAAGTATAGGAAAGAGATCTTGAAGGTAAAGCGTCCCGGTACAGAGCTCTCGAAGTAGTAGAAGCCATTCTGCTCCTTGACGCGTCTGCGCATCAGACCAGCCTTGGTTTTGAACTTACCCTTAAACTGAAATCCTTCCTTCTGATCCTCGATCTCACGGTCGTTGCTATCCGTTACGTAGAGAGCGCTAACGCCTCCATGCCTATCGAACTCAACCCCCCAAATCGAGATGCCATGCAAAAAACCTCTTGGATACTGCTCGGCGCAGGCAATAGCTTCGCCATCCCTCAGAGCCTTGTATAGCTCTAGGGCGAAAATACTTGAGCGAGCATTGATTTCGCGGCCTACGGGTTCTGTCCCTAGGACGTCCTTGAAGAAGCCTCCACCTGGGAGTTCCTCAAGGGCGTAGTATCCCGTCAAGAACCAGCGAAGTCCCCCGCGTATATCCCCTCCCTTATTGGGGAAGTTCTTTTTGAAGTGCAGGAATATGTCCGAGTGGTAAGAGTCTGTGTAGTCCTGTGGACCGTTGAACTTACCGTACCGTCTGATGTAGTCCTTATTTTGATCTAGCCACCAGTTTAGGGTGTTGGAGGCAGTAGCTGCCCAGCATACGTTGCAGTCCGCACCGCCTAGCTCTGGCTGTTCCTTATTGGCATCATACCAGCCATATTCTTTTTGCCATTTGAGACCTTGATTCATATAGACGTCGGTATAGCCCCATTGGCTTAGCTCTGGTACTTTAACGCCCTTGACGAAAAGCGTTTTGCCTGACCAGCCTGCAGGCGTTGGCTCTGGGGATGGGGGCGTTGGTACGGGTGGTGTAGGCGCAGGCTCTGGTTTAGGTGCAGGTGGCAGTGGTGTTGGTTCTGGACTGGGCTTAGGCTCGTCAGGTTTTGGAGTGGGTTCTGGATTGGGCTTTGGCTCGTCGGGTTTTGGCGAAGGCTTATCTTCAGACTCTTTATCTTTGCCCTCGTCGGTGTTGGCATCTTTGCCAGTCGTGGAGTCTTGTTCCTCCACTCCTTCACTAGGCGAATCTTGCTCCTCCGCCTCTTCCTTGGTCTTAGAGTCCTGACTTTCTCCCTCCTCTGTACTTCTCTCTTCGGTCTTGTCGGAATCCTTGGGGGTCTCTGTTTCTTTTTTTTCTTGTAGAGACTTTTGCGTGAGTTTAGGCTCTTCAGATGCTTCTCGCCGACATGCTCCAAGGACTACTCCTGCCACTAATAGCCACAAAGTAAGGAACGAATACTTTTGTTTTTTAATCATGCAATACGAAATAAAATTTAGCTTAGGCGCAACGAGATCTGGTATTGGGTATGTCTCTAGTTGCGCAAAGGTAGTGAATCTCTATGGATGGGCAAATGTGCCAAGATTTTCGGTTCTTCAGGAAATTGGAGTGAAGCCAGTACGGAGGGAACAGCAAACGAAGTATCCCTCACAGTTTAGAGACTTAACGTGAGTTCAGTATAAGAGATGGAGTAAGAATTTGGTGTTTAATAATCGGTTTCTACAGGGGATTTCAATGAGGCGATACTGGTAAAACTGTCTGTGTATAAGGAGACTATATATTTCACTCGAAATTCCGTATGAACCTTCAACGCATCCCCTACGGGATGCGACTCCCGTCCAGCCCGAGCTACGCCAGTCCACCCCCTCGTTTCAATTCACGCATCCCATGCGGGATGCGACAGAAAACGACATGGCATTACTCGATGAATTGAAGAAGTTTCAATTCACGCATCCCATGCGGGATGCGACAGTTGGTCGCGCCGTTTCGGCGATTTGCACACCACGTTTCAATTCACGCATCCCATGCGGGATGCGACCTCGCAAGGAATACGAGCTTGCCGATACCAACGCCGTTTCAATTCACGCATCCCATGCGGGATGCGACCTCGACCCAGCCAGCGCTAGAGCCCGAGTAGCTAGGTTTCAATTCACGCATCCCATGCGGGATGCGACAGAGCCACAACCCCAGCGTCAAGTATCTGCTGGAGTTTCAATTCACGCATCCCATGCGGGATGCGACCCTCTCTAATCGTCCCGTCTACCTTGCGGAAGTAGTTTCAATTCACGCATCCCATGCGGGATGCGACTTAGGGCGCATTGTCTACAATACCTCATTCACAGAGTTTCAATTCACGCATCCCATGCGGGATGCGACCTTGATAAGGCTCAGACGCTGACGCAGCTGTGCAAGTTTCAATTCACGCATCCCATGCGGGATGCGACAGTATAGGCACAAAGATATAGTATTTATGCGGTCTGCAGGCCTATAAAATGCGAATAATCAAATATGTCAAAGAGCGAATGATGAGAAGATAATCTGAAAAGTATCTAAGAGATTGATTTATAGCTTCTGCGAATTGCCCAGTGTTTTACTGTACACTTTGGGTTCGCACAGCCTCTAATCGCCCAATGAGGGATGGCCTAAATGATCAGATTATCCTCAACTGCGTAGGAAGGTCTACCAAAGGTAGATAATTTGTTGTTAGTGATTCTTACCCAGCTGATAGATACGCAGACTGTATAGTTCATCATCAACAATTGAGAGGAGCTGATCCAAACTGGGCTGACTCAACGAGGCCTTCGAAAATAGAGGTTCGCACGCGCTGCCAGAAGTTCTGGCATACGTGAGCGACTTGTCGTCGCCCTAAGAGTAGCTCAGAGGGATTGGGAATTATTGCTGTCCGCTAAAACACGCCTAAAAGGGAGAATAGACAGCTCTGCTCTGTGTTTGCATTCAAAACTCTAGAATAGCACCCTCGATAAAGGGATGTGTCCAATTATATGACTTTCGTCCTTCCTCAAGGTCGGCTTTCTGGCAAAATTGATGCTATTTGACGATGAAGGAGGGTTGCCACAACGAAAGAAGACGGGATACAACCTATTTACTAGGATTGAAAGCCTATTTTGCTCTCTTGACAAGTTTAGCGGACTGCAATAACTGGGAATCAACCCTCTAAAGAACAGGCGCAAGAAGCCTTGATGGATTGGGTTGAACAAGCCAAAGCTAGCCAAATAAGACTACTAAAAGTCATGGCGAATAGCCTAATGGCATACCAAAGAGGAATACTTCGCTTGGTATGATTGCCAAATCTTCACCGACAAGGTAGAAGTCATTAACAACAAAATCAAGGTACTCAAGAGAGTGGCAGATGGATTCAGAGGCCAACACGACTTCAACCGAAAGCTCTATGCTCTGCACGACCCCTCCATCACGCGGAAGGTCGGGTGAACTTTATATTTTAGCTCAAATTTCAGAATGTTGATGAGAGAAATGCTTTGAAGCAGGGCTGAAAACGGTAGACCTCGTATTTGCCCCCTAGGAGACTCTAGATTGGATCCAATCTTGTTTTGGCTACTTAGTCCCAGCCGAATAAAATAAATGCTTAAAATGTTTGTTTTTTTTATTGTTTTGATAATGAGATGGATGAATTAGTATTTGCTCCGATTTGGTCTAAGTCAAGCTCCGACTTCAGAGTTTCTCTGCACTAATCTTTGCGGATGTGTGTACACATCGCGGCGGATTAGTCCTACAATCCTGAAGAAACGATCAGAGTTTTTCTGCTAAGTTGGACTCGCTCCCCCAAATTGCCACTTCATTCTGCCAGATTACGGGTCAAATGTTTTACGTTTCTTAACGTGCGGTTTGTATGTTCAGAATAGCAGAAGGCCGTGTACTAGAGTTTGAATTCCAGTACACGGCCTTCTGATATTCTTGAGGATATACCCCAGCTAGAGCTGATACATCTCTGCGTAGTAGCGTTGGTAATCGCCCGAAGTGATCTGGTCAATCCACTCTTGGTTGTCTAGATACCAGCGGACAGTTCGCTCTATGCCTTCCTCAAATTGTAGCGAGGGTTCCCAGCCGAGTTCTTCCTTAATCTTGGTCGCATCAATCGCATAGCGTAGGTCGTGACCAGCACGATCGGTTACGTACTTGATTAGTCCTAGTGAGTGTCCCTCTGGGTTGCCCAGCAGTCTATCCACCGTAGCGATGAGCACATGGATCAGGTCGATATTGCGCCATTCGTTGAAGCCCCCAATGTTGTAGGTCTCCTGATTAGCTCCCCGATGAAAGACAACGTCTAGGGCACGAGCGTGATCCTCGACGTACAGCCAGTCGCGTACATTCTCGCCACGTCCATATACGGGCAGAGGTTTACCCCGACGGATATTATTGATGAATAGCGGGATGAGCTTCTCGGGAAACTGATAAGAGCCGTAGTTATTGGAGCAATTGGTCACCACCACTGGTAGGCCATAGGTGTCGCCGAAGGCACGCACGAAGTGGTCGCTACTGGCTTTGCTTGCAGAGTAGGGGCTGTGGGGGTCATACTTCGTTCCCTCGGTGAAGAATCCTCCATCTAGCTCAAGCGATCCATATACCTCGTCTGTCGAGACGTGGTGAAATCGCTTGCCTTCGTAGCCAGTAGGTAGAGACGACCAATAGGTCTTGGTAGCCTGCAGTAGAGTCAGAGTGCCCATCACGTTGGTTCGCGCAAAAGCTAGAGGATCCTTGATGCTCCTATCTACGTGGCTCTCGGCCGCCAGATGTATGATGCCATCGATGCCATAGCTCCCTAGCACCTCCGCCACACGCTCTAGGTCGCAGACATCTCCCAGCTCGAGGCGATAGTTGGCAGCATGCTCCACATCCTTGAGATTGGCGAGGTTGCCTGCATAGGTCAGCTTATCGAAATTAACAATGAGGTAGTCGGGATACTTATTGACTAATAGACGGATGAGGTGCGAGCCTATGAAGCCAGCACCTCCCGTAACCAATATATGGCGTTTATAATTCATAATGCAGTTTGGTGTAGTACATCGGTTTTGCTTTTAGCCGTTAGTTGCTCTGTCGCGGTCCCTCTGCACTCGCTATTTTGATTAGATACTGTCCGTACTGGTTTTTAGCCATAGGCTCTGCTAGTTTGAGCAGCTGCTCGCGATCAATCCAGCCACGTCTGTAGGCAATCTCCTCTAGACATGCGACCTTGAGTCCCTGACGCTTCTCAATTGCTTCGATGAAAGTCGTTGCCTCCATCAAGGAGTCGTGCGTGCCTGTGTCGAGCCATGCGAAACCACGACCGAGGGTCTGCACCTGTAGCTCCTGATCTTGGAGGAAGGTCTGGTTGACTGATGTAATCTCTAGTTCGCCACGTGCCGAGGGCTTAACCTCCCTGGCGACCTCCAGTACTCTATTGGGGTAGAAGTACAAGCCCACGACAGCATAGTTGGACTTAGGGATCTGTGGCTTTTCCTCGATAGAGAGGCAACGCCCCTCCTCGTCGAACTCAGCCACTCCATATCGCTCGGGGTCATTGACCCAATAGCCGAATACTGTGGCCATCTGCTCCTGCTCGGCCTTACGAACAGATTCCTTGAGCATAGCCGAGAATCCCGTACCGTAGAAGATATTATCTCCGAGCACCAAACAAACGCTATCATCGCCCACAAACTCGCGACCAATCAAGAACGCCTGTGCCAAGCCGTCCGGAGATGGCTGCTCTCTGTACTCGAAGTGTACGCCTAGGGCGGAGCCATCGCCCAGCAACTGCTCGAAACGAGGTAAGTCGTGAGGTGTGGATATGATGAGTATTTCTCTAATGCCAGCAAGCATCAGTACCGAGATTGGATAATAAATCATCGGTTTGTCGTAAACAGGCAGTAGCTGCTTACTTACCCCCTTGGTGATGGGGTATAGACGTGTCCCCGAACCACCAGCCAATACGATTCCCTTCATAGAAATGTACTTGAAATAGAACTCTACGAAACAAAAGTAATAAAAGGGGGCTAATACAAAAAGAAACGAGCACTTCTTGTGCAGAAATGCTCGTCTCCAATACAAATTTCGCGCTTTCTCTTGGGCTCGAACCAAGGACCCTCTGATTAACAGTCAGATGCTCTAACCGACTGAGCTAAGAAAGCGTGCTGAATCGCTCAAAATCGCTCGCAAAGGTAATCGTTTTTTGTACACGTGCAAGAACTGAGAGCCAAAGGGCGTCAATTCTGCTAGGCACAACCCTCTGATCCTTAGGCTTGGGTAGCCAACGTCAACCTACTATAGATGATCGATGATGTAGCGAGCCATCTTGCCATAGATATGCTGGGAGGTTTTGCCCCCTCTGATGCCATGATCCTTGTCCGTGTAGATTGCCATGTCGAAGGGGATTCCAGCCTCCACGAGGCGAGTGGTCAAGTCCATCGTATTCTGTATATGTACATTGTCGTCTGCACTGCCGTGTATGATTAGGAGCTTGCCTTGTAACTTGTCTGCTACCTCTAGGACGCTACTCTTGCGGTAGCCATCGGGGTTTTCCTGTGGCGTTCGCATAAATCGCTCCGTATAGATCGTGTCGTAGTACTTCCAGTCCGTCACTGGAGCCACAGCGATACCCAGCTTAAATGTACCATTACCATGGCAGAGGCTCATCAGCGTATTATATCCGCCGAAGCTCCAGCCCCATATACCTATACGCCCTGCGTCTACGTATGGGAGCTTGCCTAGAGCCTTGGCTGCTGCGATCTGATCGGCACTCTCCTGTACCCCGAGATGGAGGTAGGTGCCTTTGCGCCAAGCCTCGCCTCTTGCGCCTGTACCTCGTCCGTCTGCACAAACTACGATGTAGCCTTGGCTTGCTAAATAGTACTCCCAGCCAAAGCGATAGTCGTCTAGCACAAGCTGCGAATTAGGTCCGCTGTACTGGATCATCAGTACAGGGTATTTTTTGCTAGCATCGAAGTTGTGAGGTTTGAGCATCCACGCATTGAGGTCTGTGCCACCGGCTAGGCGAATGTTTGTGAGCTCCTTTTGGGTGAAGCTATACTTGGAGAGTTGTTTGCGGAGGTCTGAGTTGTCCTCTAGGGTGCGTAGGCTCTTATTGTCCTTGCTGCGATACACCTCGGTAACTGTGGGCGTAGAGAGAGAGCCGTAGCTATTGATGAAGTAGTCGAAGCTCGAGGAGAAAATCGCCCTATTCGTGCCTCTACCTGCGCCTAGACGTGTGCGCTTACCCTTGGTGTCTACGCGATAGATGGCGCGCTGGCTCGGGTGTTCGTCGGCAGCCTGATAATAGGCATTGCCTTGCTCATCCAGTCCGTAGAACGCCGTTACATCCCACTGACCAGAGGTAAGCGGACGAATGACCTGCCCGTTGTCGCCGAAGAGGTAGAGGTGCGCATAGCCACTGCGTTCGCTCGTGTAGGCGAAGCCTTGGGGCACAAACTCTAGCGTTTGTATGTTTTCGCTATCGACATAGGTCTCGCTTCGCTCATCGAAAACGAGCTTAGGGATCATTGTCTTATAGTTGATGTAGAACATCTTGAAGTGATTCTGACGGCGATTGAGCGTCATCACGGCTAGATTGCCACCACGCCCGACGAAGTTGATGCGAGGGATGTAGTAGCTATCTTCTTCCTTGAGCGGAATGTGCTTGAGCTTGCGATCGGCGACGTCGTAGAGGTGTACGCTTACCTTTGAGTTCGGCTCGCCTGCCTTAGGATATTTGTAGGCGTAGTCCGTGGGGTAGAGATTGTCGTGGTACATAGGCATTCGGTACTCGGGCACGGCACTCTCGTCGGTGCGGACGAAAGCCAAGGACTCTCCGTCTTCGCTCCAGCTCATCAGTCGTGTAACGCTAAACTCTTCCTCGTACACCCAGTCCGTCACACCATTCATGATGTGGTTGCGCTTGGCATCCGTGGTGACGCGCACCTCAGTGTCGTAGTCGAACTTCTTGATGAAAATATCGCCCTCACGTACGAAAGCGACCATACGTCCATCTGGGCTGAAGGTCGGGATCATCACTTTGCCCTGAGTCTCGCTCAGTGGCTCTACGCGGTTGCGCCGCACGTCGTAGCGATAGACGATGCTCTTGGACGAACGGCGGTAGATGTGCTCACGCTCGGTGTGCAGGAGGATGTGATGACCGCTAGGGGCAATCTGATAGTCGTCGAAACGCTTAAACTCGCAGTCTCGAGCTTTGGATGTGCTGAAGAGCGTATCGACAAGAGCTCCAGTGGCGAAGTTGTAGCGCAGAATAGCCGATCCGTCTCGTGAAATGAGCGTATAGTGTTGCCCATCGGCAGTAGAGCGCATGCCATAGCCAGCGCCTCTGGCCGAGAACTTACCCGTGAAGATCTCGTCAATGCTAGGCGACTTGCTCCCATTTTGAGCTACGAGAGAGAGTGCTAGAGCACTCATCCCAAGCATCAGCGTAATTGGTCTGATCATAATAGTTCGTTTACGTGTAGATAATTACCTGCAAACATACAAAAAACATCAAGCGTGCCCACAACGCAAACAGGGCTGTGCCGAAAAGATCTTCGACACAGCCCCGCTATTTGAGCTATGGTTAGAGCCGATTAGGCCTCTGGATTGATGAGCTTGCCGAACTCCTCGGGGCTAACGCTCTTCTCCTCGAGTGTTACTATGCCCTTAACGATAGCAGCGAACTTGTTGTCTAGTACACGTGCGCTTAGGTTACGAGCAGTGTCTTCCTTCTCAAGTAGGCTCTTGGCATAGTTGTGGAGCACTTCGTCGGGCACAGAGCTCATACCGTACTGAGCGAACTGGCTCTTGGCAACGATCGTAGCGAAGGCAAGTACCTCCTCACGGCTAACCGATACTTCGTTCTCGGCTAGGATGCCGTCCTTAACGATCTGGTAAGTCAGCCCCTCGAGCTGTGCTGGGAGTTCCTTCTCGATTTCCTCTTCGCTTAGCTTCTCGTTGCTAATCTTAAGCCAACGCTTGAGCAGAGCCTCTGGGTACTCTACCTTGCCAGCCTTCTTAATAATTAGGTCGCGTACATCCTGCAGTAGTTTGTAGTCGCTCTCTGGGTCGAACTGCTCACGGAACCCTTCGCGGATCTTAGCCTTGAGCGTTTCTTCGTCCTTCACATCACCCTCTTCGCCGAATGCCTTCACGTAGAACTCTTCGTTGAGCTCTGCTGGCACGTGACGCTGGATAGAAAAGATCTCGAATGAGAACTCCACGCCCTTGTAGGCCTCTACCTGATCCTTATCGATCTTGAGGAAAGACGCGAGCTCATACTGATTGCCTTCGTAGGCAGCATAAGGCTCGAATGTAACAACCGTGTTCTTAGTCTTGCCGATGAAAGCGGCCTTAGCAGACTCCTCCTTGATATAGTCTGGCATAATCAGAGCTTCCTCTACGAGGACGCCTCCGTCCTTGGCGGTACCATTCTCAAGCTCTACAAGTCTACCGCGTACGATGTCGCGAGCCTCCACGCTCTCGGCTTCTTGCTGAGAGCCTTGCATGTTGAGCATCTGATCGATATGGGCAGAGACCATTTCGTCTGTTGCTTCGATGTGGTAGTATGGCAGTTTGTCGTCCTTGCTGAGCTTAACGTCGATATTTGGTGTAAGAGCAAGGTCGAAAGCGAACTCAAAATCTTCACCCTTCTCCAGATCTTGCTCTGGAGCAGTTTCGCTAGGCATAGGTTCTCCAAGTACGCGGAGCTTGTGCTCGTTGATGTAGTCGTAGAGAGCACGGCCAACGAACTTGTTGATTTCCTCAACCTTGGCGCCTAGACCAAACTTCTTTTGGATCATGCCCATAGGTGCGTGTCCTTTGCGGAAGCCCGGAATCTCGGCACGCTGACGGTATGTTTTGAGTGCCTTCTCTACCTCTGCTTGATAGTCTGCTTTCGTTACCGCGATCGTTACCACTGCAGTGACATCGCTGGTATGCTTAATGGATACAGCCATTCTTTTTCTGTTGATTATTATGATTGAATTATTATCTAAACAGCTCTACTGCACGCATCTAATCTATGAATAGTATGGGTACAATACGAGGCGCAAATATACGTCAAATCTGCCACTTCCCCAAAATGATAGCTCTCTCTACCACGGAGCTAGCCTATCGCAATTAGAAGTAGTAGCCTAGATTGATATACAGGTAGCTTTGCCAAGGCTGATTGGGAAGACCGCGCACGAAGCCATCGCTATTACCCATGCCCATATCGGGGTGATTGCGAGCAAGCGCCCAATCGATATAAGTCTGAATAGGCCCCGTAGTAATGAGGCACCCTAAGATATTCTGATAGGTATTATGTGAGCCTTCTAGACGCTTGTGCATCATGCTGAAGTCGTTGTAGAAGTACAATTCGCTGAGCCAAGGGAGGCTAAAAGGGATGCGGTAGCCTAGGCCAGCCGAGTAGGTGTCGCCCTCCGAGGCAATAGGGTGCGTCGCCCCGAAGGCTGTCATCGTCACATAGTCGGTCGATATGCCTTGCGCAGGTTTGGGTGACATGCTGTATCGACTGTACTGCGCCTTGAGGCTAAGCGCACCGTAGTCCAGCGTATAGTGTAGGGCGGCGGCATAGCGCGAGCCCATAGCCCGAGTATCTATATTGTACAGTCCACCGACCATACCTGATACGCCAATCTGATGTTGCCAAGTATTCCCCCACTGGCGGTGTAGGTAGAGATTGAGCTGATTGACCTCTCTATTGCGCCCTGCCACATCGAAGCCAAACCTAGAGGGCGAAGCCTCCTCGCCGCCAAACCAATCGGCATTTTTGTAGAAAGCCACACTCGCCTCCCAGCCACGATGGTTGTAGACATAGCGTAGTCCCATATCGGAGTCGTCTTCTAGACCCAGCAGATAGTTGAGGTTGAATAGAAAGCTATTGGAGGCGCAGGGCATCACGCCGAACGGAACGGGCACTAGCCCTAGTTGCATCTGGTGGCGCTCACTCGGCGTATAGCTCATATATCCATACTTGAGCATACCGCCTCCCGAGGCTGTGGCGTAGAAGCGATAGTCTGCCGTTAGGCTAAAGTTGCCGTAGCTAGCTTCTGGGTTAAGGCGAAGGACATCATAGACGAGCAATCCGCCCTCTCGCTTATGATCCTCCGACCAAGCGGCATATTTATAACCGAAGCGAAGTGCGCCGCCGAGGCGCAGTTTGATGTTGTCTGCCTCCTGGGCCGACACACCCAGTGCATTCAGTAGCCCAAGTAGAGCCATAGTGATAGGCCAAACCTTGTCTCTTCCTAGAATCATATATCAGAATTGCTTGTAACACAAATATACGAACTAATGCCTGATGTAAGCCGATCATTAGAAGTCGAATATTCGTGAATTGATAAGGGGAATAATGAAAAAGTCGCAAGCTGAATGAATCAACTTGCGACTATTATTCGTGGGCCCAATAGGATTCGAACCTATGACCCTCTGCTTGTAAGGCAGATGCTCTA
>JAUMYV010000133.1 GCA_030528445.1 Porphyromonadaceae bacterium
GACCAACCCAAAAGAAGAGGGGCTATGCCAAAAGACAATTTTGACACAGCCCCTCCTCGTTAGGCTTCTGATGCTATTACTCCTCTGCACGAAACATCGGATCCCAAGGCGGTAGCATTGTGGGCTTCTGACTGAGAAGTGCACGCACCTTGTCCGTAATGTACTTCTTCTCCACAACGATGCGGAAGGTATAGGCATCGAACCATTCGTCCGTAATGATCAGATGCCCCTTGTACCCCGAGTTAGCTCCCCAGCTATTCTCCACGAGCCATTTGGTTGGCTTACCCTGCTTGTCGAGATTTACCGCGACGAGCGTCATAGCGTGAGTTGAGCCACTGGCTTTGCTCTCGATGCGCTCTTTCTTGTTCATATCTAGAGGAAAACCCAAGACGGCTTCGTAGTCGTTGTTGTCGAGACTGAGGATGCCACTCTTGCGGTCGAGCTCCTTGCCTACATCGCACGAGTAGTACATCATCGTGCTGTCCTTGATAGAGGCAATAGCCATCTCTTTGAGCTCCTCTATCGGCAGGTTGATGTACGTCCAGTTCTTGCCATCGTAGAGATGTCTGTCGTACTCGATCTGATAGGTTTGGTAGAAGGGGCGAGATGGGTCGTTCATCAGCATCACGTACTCATCGCGTAGATCACGGCCGACGAACTCCTGATAGAAGCTCTGTGGCGTGTACTCCTTAGTCGAGATCGCCTTGCCCGAGGCATCGCGCAGGGTGTAGTTGAACTTAGTTGGTGGTTCCCCGAGATTCAGCACGAGCAAGCGATAGACGCCTTGTAGGAGCTGTAGCTTCTGTGCCTCAAGTTGCTTCTCGCTCGCACCAGCTTGGGCGGACTGACGCAGGCGCATACCTCCCTGCCTAAGCACACGTGCCAGTATGCCCGAGAGCTTGTTGGTGTTGTTGCTATTGACGTTCTCTGGCATCACCTCCGCAGGCACTACACCGTATTTGATGAGGTTATCCGATACGCCCGTGAATTGCCCTCCGTCGCCAATCGGATTAGAAAATAGCCACTCGACGGTACGATCGTTGATGGGCTTCTTGCGTGTGTCGATGATCCCTTGCAGGAAAAGGTTAGCTTTCTCTAGCTGATCCCAAAAGAACGAATAGTTGTGCGAATAGAAAAAGTCGCCCGTCTTGTGCTGGTTGATGAGATCAGCCCTCAGTACGTTGAGCCCAGTGAATAGCCAGCATCGTCCACTCTGATGCTGATCGGTCACGCCACGTGTAGGCACTCGATGCGAAAACTCTCCGTCTGGTCGCTCGCGCAGACTGCTTGAGGCGAAGACCATACCATGCTGGGCGATGGTGTTTTTGAGTGCTCGTTCGCTAGGCGTATTCGTGTAGCCCTGACGAATGGTTTGCAGGGCTGATGTGTTTAGTCCGCCTTTTCCGCTCTCCGTCTGTGCCGATGCTAGCCCCGAGAGGAGGGGAATGGCCAGCATACCTAAAATGATTCTCTTCATTTGTCTAGCAATGTTTTATTGAGGTTAATTGTCTTGTTTGGCTATGTAGACGCTCATGTCTTATGCATCCTCAAAGTTAGACTCTTAATCCCGAAGTGCAGCAATCCACCAACCCTGTGCACTCCTTCCATCTATTGCAGCGCGACAAAGTTGGACGCAAGAGGCTAGTTTGCCGAATAGCCCCGGAGGATAGCGCCATCCACATTACTCAGCACTCATCTAGTAGAGATTAACCCAGAAATGTCATTAGGATGAGTTTCTAATGGCGGTCATTAGAAACTCATCCTAATGACATTTCTGGGTTTAATCATTGTTCGTCAGGAGTGTAGCAAGCGGAAAAAGGCGGTCGGGAAGTT
>JAUMYV010000134.1 GCA_030528445.1 Porphyromonadaceae bacterium
CAAGAAGAAACTACCGAATTCTTATTCCATTCCTTACGCCGAACTCACGTTAATATACTCTATCGCCTCCTAGACCTAGAGGGCTTGGTGCTGGATAGCGTGGCTAGCACGACCG
Organism: Porphyromonadaceae bacterium; assembly: GCA_030528445.1. GTDB lineage: Bacteria > Bacteroidota > Bacteroidia > Bacteroidales > Porphyromonadaceae > Porphyromonas. The sequence continues at coordinate 116 of JAUMYV010000134.1, forward strand.
AGGAAGTAACACTGCTTTTGCCCAATAAGCAAGCCGAGGCCCTACGCCAATGGGTGCAGGAGCAGGAGCATCTGCTTGATGCTGGCCTCGACCCCTCGTCTGAGGCTTTGGGCTCAGGTGCTCTAGTAGGCATACACGCTAGTCCTCTGGAGGCTACACCCGTAGCTCCGAGCCTCTCTTCTGTAGACCTGTCTTCTACACATGGAGCTCACGATCTGTGCAGGAGCTATCGCTACTCACTTCGTCAGATTATTGGAGGAGCCTTGATGCAGAATCATTTGCGAGGCTTCGTCTATATTTGGGTAATCTTCTCTTTTGTCTTCAACCAACTTTCTGACTTAGACCTATCCACAGATACTCTAGCTCCAGAGGCAGTGGAGTGGGTCGGGAGGCAAGTTGAGGTTGTCGAGCATGAGCCACAGACGCTATCCTTTTTGCTCCTTCTCGTGGGCGGATATATAATAGGAGTACTGCTGTTGGTTGGCCGTCATATCTACCTCAATTATGATGCCGAGGTTAAAGTTTGGGACGACCGCGTCGAATGGACTGGTGGGCTGGTTACTACGATGCATAAGGCGATTCGTTTCTCCAAGATCATCACCTTTACGATCAAGAGGAATTATCTAGAGCGATATTTCAAGACCTCTTCCGTTGGCCTAGGTATAGCAGATCGTGCGCTTGACACTAAGAATCGAGAGGCGGGGCTAATTAATCTGAATGCTTTCGCCGATTACGATCGTTTGCTCTATCACTGGGGTGGTAGTCGGGAGTGGATTATCCCTAAGCTGCACGCGCGAGTGGGGCTTCTCTATACTCGCTTGCTCTTCTGGCTAGTCGTGTCTTTGGCTACATTGGCCTTGCTTTGGGATCTCGGTAGTGTGCTGGCGGGAGCCGTGGTTGGGGTATTGATCCTATTTGTTGGCACTCTGCGTAGCTATGGTACGTATAAGTATAGTGGTGTAGCTGCGACTAGTCGACACCTTGTTGTTTCTAGTGGTGCATTAGCAGAGATTGATACTTGGATACCTATTGAGCGGATCGAGCGTATGCGGATTACTCAAGCTCCGTGGCAGAGGCATACTGGTGGATGTACGCTTAAGATCGACACGATGGGGCGAGATTTCGTCCTAAGATCTCTAGGCAAGGCTGAGGTGGAGCACCTCATTGAGGTTTGGATTTACCTCTCTAAGTCTTCTCCTGATACCCTGGAGTAGGTGAAGAGTCGGGGGAGATAGCCGATCTAAGCCAAGTGATAAAAGAACTTCTAGGGGCTAAATGAATTTTTTTCTTCTTCCTAATCGTTTGATATTTATTGTTTTGTTTTTGTTTTTGTTGTGTGAGGTCAAAATATTTTGTTGGAATATTTGGATTGTAATAAATTTTTGCTCTATCTTTGCAACCGCAAACGAGACAGATAGCGCCACTCGAGTGAGAGCGGCTGTCTCGGGAGAAAAAACTTAAGATAGCTTGAGCGGGGTGACCTGCGAAGGGCGACTGAAGAGATCTTTGAGATATTTGATATTGACAATTACAGAAGTGTAGTACAAGAACGTTTAGAAACAGATCTAACCGTCAATTTATTACAGGGAATTCAGTAAATTAATTAGGTAACATCCTAGGGGCATAAAACAGAAACAAACAAATCAAAAATATGACAGTGAAGAGTTTGATCCTGGCTCAGGATGAACGCTAGCGATAGGCTTAACACA
>JAUMYV010000041.1:0-8350 GCA_030528445.1 Porphyromonadaceae bacterium
GCTGGCCTCAAGCTTTACTGTGAAGCCCTCTTGCTTATCTTTCTTCTTCTGCCTAGACGAAGCCTTAGGCTTATAGAAAGTCAAGGTGTCGGTCTGGCTCGTTATCTGCATGAGGCTATCAGTTTTGGCATAGGTGATGCCGAAGCGAAGTGAATCGGCCTGCATCAGGAGACTATCTCGAAGCCAGTAGTTGATGCCCTTGCCGTCCATAGAGGCTATGTAGACATGATCTGTGAAGCCCTTGGGGTAATCCAATAGCCTCATTGTGGGGATGCTATCAGGAGTAGAGGCAAACTCTATTCGGCAGACGAGCGAATCTAGTCGGTCGTAGCGCTCTATCCCCATGCGCTTGACGTCCGAGACGAAGTACCTTAGGAGCAGGTTGCGTGGATGATAGTAGGTGTACGGATAGGTAACCAAAGAGTCTCTATGCAGTGTGTCGCGGCGAACGATAGAGTCTATACGAATAGTATCTGTACGGATGCTATCAATGAGCCATGTTTTGTACGATTGGTCGTCGAAAGCCAATCCCTCGGTTGGTTGGCTGTAGCGGAAGTCGTTGTCGTCATCTTTGAGGGCAAAAACCAAATAGCTAGAGTCTCTAAGCCCACGGATGACGAACTGCCCCGTGCGATTGGTCTTCGAGACGAATGGCATAGGTGTGTTTCTGAGCAGGGTATCGCTCTTCGTTGAGGCGAAGTGAGCACCTATCACTAGGTTCTGTACAGGTTCTAGCGTTTGGGCATCGAGTACCGTGCCGAGGAGCTGCATACTATCGAGCGTTTCGCCCGTAGAGAAGCTGTAGGAGAAGTCCTCGAGCGGATTGTCTTCGTTATTATCTACCAGTGCATCGTCGAAGTAGAAGCTGTAAGTCGTATTGGGCTTGAGCGTATCCTCTAGGTGGATGTCTACAACTTTGCCAGAGGCCGAGATGCGTGCAGCTGTCTTTTGTGGAGGCGAGATGATGAGCTTGTCCTGCTGATTGACTAGTTTGATGAATTCGTCGAAGCGCAGGACAATACGATTCTCCGAGACATTGCGTGCTCCCTGCTCGGGGAAGGCTTTGATCAACCTTGGGGGCGTTACATCAAAAGGGCCTCCCTCGGGAGCACCCTGATTGGCACACCCCGCAAACCCGAATAGAATACCTAGTATCCCAAGCAGGTGGATGATATGAAGACGTCTATTACTCACTTGATTCTATAGATCAGTTGGTCATTGGGTTAGTTTCTCTAGCTGGCCGAGACACGTAGTTTTTGTCCTATTTGTAGGCGTGTGCTGCTTAGCTTGTTCCACTGTTGGAGCTGTTTGACGCTCACTCTATGCTTGCGTGCAATGGTGCTGAGCGTTTCGCCACGACGTACTTTGTGGGTTTTGCCCTTGCTCGTATGTGTGGTGGCGACTTGCTCTCGTCCTTTTGGACGAACTGTAGTACCATCGGGTCCCTCTAGAGCGATGCTTAGCTCGGGAGCTTTGATCGCCTCCGTCTGTCCCTCCAGCTTCATGATCCCAGCGATGGGTAGTCGAACGGGGTATGGCTCTGTATTGCCGGGGATAATGCCGCGTCTAAACTGCGGATTATAGGTCTTGATTTGTTCACGGGAGATGCCAGAGAGCTCAGCAAGTCTGTCTATAGAGGTAGACTCTCGCACGATATAGTAGTCGGTAGCTAGCGGCGTGCCCTGTACTCTTGGCTGGATGTTGTGTTCCTTGTGGTAGTACATCGCGAAGTAGGCTCCGATGAATAGAGGCACGTATCTGCGAGTCTCTCTAGGAAGATATTCGTAGATGTCCCAAAAGCTCTGTGTGCCTCCTCCAGCTCGTTTGATTGCTTTGTTGACATTGCCAGGACCACAGTTGTACGCTGCCATGACCAGAAACCAATCTCCATACATGCTGTATAGCTCTTTGAGCAGTCGGCAGGCTGCCTCGGTGCTCTTCGTTGGGTCTAGACGTTCGTCTACAAGACTATTAATTTTGAGGCCATAAATCTTACCCGTGGGGAGCATTAGCTGCCATAGGCCTGCTGCACCCATTGGAGAGACAGCCGAGGGATTGAGGGCACTCTCTACGATGGTTAGGTACTTAAGCTCTAGAGGGAGCTGATTGCGGTCGAGTGCTATCTCGATCTCGGGGAAGTATAGGTCTGCTAGGCTAAGCATGGCGCTCAGAAGAGGTCGGCGACGATAGAGATATAGCTCGATACTCTCGCGAACGAGCGGATTGTAGCTCATCCTGATAGCAGAGGGCATCTGATCTAGGAGCTTGATATACACACTATCGTGTACCTCGGGTGAGGCGAAGTGATGAGTGGCATCCCCCCAGTTAGAGCCTCGACGACCATAGCCTTCGTACCAGCCTTGTAGCAATTTCTCTAGCTCTAGGTCTAGTGATGCCGAGAGTTGAAACTTATCACTGGGGAGCTTCCTAACTGTGCTCTCGTCCTTGGATACTCCTAGGACTGGCTTATGATGGGCAAGCGTGTCTAGCTCCGAACCCATAGACGGCGACGGGACCAGCAGGGCGAGCCCCATAGCAATTGATACATAGCTGAGTAGTTGCTTCATTGTGTCGTTATTAGAATGTTAGACTACACATAACACCCATCTGATAGGAGGGCTGATGTGGTAGAGTAGGTAGGATGCTCGGGCTGACGCGTAGCGACAAATCTGGCGAGATGTCGAAGGTGTATAGCTCTGCATCTACATAGGCGTCCAAAATGGATGCTCCATAGGCGACGATCCCGACTACGATACTCAAGTCTCTGTAGCGTCTGAAGTAGTCGTTGCCTCGTTTGAGTGTCGAAGCCAGATGCTCCATTTGCTTGTAGTCCTCGGGTTTAGTCCCACGAGGGGCAAAGTCGAGCCAAGCTGTATTCTTGCTTGGGTCGGCACTGCGGATGTCTCGGTAAGCTGCGTGGTACTCGTCGTAGTGGCGCTGGTTCCAGTCGATCGCATAGAAGCAGGCCATCATAGTCCCCCAGACAATCGGCACCTTCCAGTACTTGCGGTTGTAGATCTGTCCGCCCCCCGGAAGGATTGCCCAGAGCATTGCCTTCTTGGAGCTGTGGCGTGGCCGATCATGTGCTATTGAGATGGCGGCTTGAGTTTGCTTGCTCGACATCTCAATGCGCTCCAAGCTGTTGATGAAGGCATAGCTCCTCGCCGAGATTATTTTATCGTTTGTGCCTCCTATTTCTCTAAGAGACAAACTTGTCGGTATGCTACCGAGAGCAAGCGTATCGGCCTGCTCCGCCTGTGCAGAGAGACCCTGCAGGCCAATGAATAGCATTATCCCTGTGAATACCAATCGCCCAGTCATAAGCCTTAAGTCTGTTGGATGCGCTCTAGAAGTAGGATAATACGCTCAAGATCCTCCTCACTGGCGAAAGGAATGCTGATGCGCCCCTTCCCCTTCGTTGAGCAACTGAGAGAGACCCTAGAGTCGAAAACCTTGCCTAGATGCTTCTCTAGAGCCTTGAAGTCTTCCCTGCGCTGTGTCTTACTGGAGCCCACGCGAATGGGAGCCTCTGGAGCTGGTGTCTGCTCTCCCTCTTTGATCGCTCGGGCGATTTCCTCAACCTCGCGGACGCTTAGCTGCTCGTCCAGGATCATCTGATAGAGCTCAATGAGGCGCTCGGCATCCTCAATCTGTAGCAACGCGCGGGCGTGCCCCATGTCGAGAAGTCTCTGGCTAAGCCCAAGCTGTACCTGGCTAGGTAGACGCAGTAGGCGCAGGTAATTGCTGATCGTCGCGCGTTTCTTGCCCACTCGCTCGGCTAGAGCCTCGTGGGTGAGCTTGGTGGTCTCTAGCAGCTCCTGATAGGCTAGTGCAATCTCGATGGCGTTGAGATCCTCGCGCTGGATATTCTCCACGAGTGCTAGCTCTAGCAGCTCGGATGCCTCGACCTGACGCATATAGACGGGTATGCGCTCCACGCCAGCCATCTGGGCTGCACGATAGCGTCTCTCTCCAGAGATGATTTGGTAGCACCCATCCCCGAGAGGCTGTACTGTAATAGGCTGAATCAGACCTAGGTGGCGAATCGATGCTGCTAGCTCCTCTAGGCTATCTTGGTCAAATTCCCTACGTGGCTGATTTTTGTTAGGTACGATCGCCCCTAGAGGCAACTCTTGTAGGGTAGATGCCTCTGGGCTATCGCCTAGAGACACCTCCGAGAGTATAGTCTCGGTATCTATAGCTTGGCTACCTCCGCCAAGTAGTGCATTGAGTCCTCGTCCGAGGACTGGCTTATGCTTTTTGCTCATGCGGTGATTCTACTTCTGATGTTTGTTGATGAGCTCACGTGCTAGCTGTAGGTGGTTAATAGCCCCCCTGCTCTCGGCGTCGTACAGCAGGGCTGGTAGCCCATGGCTAGGCGCTTCGCCGAGCTTGACGTTTCGCTGGATAACGGTGTCGAATACCAAAGTCTGGAAGTGGTTCTTGACCTCTTCGTAGATCTGATTGTTGAGCCTTGTACGGCTGTCATACATCGTCATCAAGAAACCCTCGATATCTAGGCGTGGATTCAGTCTGCTCTTAACGATCTTAATCGTATTGAGTAGCTTGCTGATGCCCTCGAGGGCAAAATACTCGCACTGAACGGGGATGATTACAGAGTCAGCAGCCACGAGAGCATTGACCGTGATGAGCCCGAGCGAGGGGGAGCAGTCGATGATGATGTAGTCGTACCAATCTACTACGGGTGCTAGAACGTTTTTCAAGACGGACTCTCGTCCATCACGCTCTAGAAGCTCTAGATCCGCCCCTGCTAGGTCAATGTGAGAGGGGATAATATCTAGCCCCTCAACTGCAGTGGAGATGATCACTTCGCTGGCTGGTAGACCTGCACAGAGGCACTCGTATAGGGTCTGGCGTAGAGAGGCGACCTCCAGTCCCAAACCCGAAGAAGCATTGGCCTGAGCATCGGTATCCACGAGGAGCACACGGCGCTCAAGTGAGGCAAGCGATGCTGCTAAATTGATGGCTGTCGTGGTTTTACCCACTCCACCTTTCTGATTGGCTAATGCTATAATTCGACCCATATCTTATTCTTTTTATCTAACGTAATATTCCCCCAAAATTATACATTTTAGACCAACTCTCGCTTATACCTAGAGCAATGAAATCTGAAGCCGTTGTAATCAAGAGGTATAGTGGGTTAATTTATTTCTAAGGTAGGCAGCGAAGTCTGCTAGAGAAAAATCGTTGCATAGGGCAAGGAGGTTTGTTTGTTTCGTCCCACCCAATACTTTAGAGCAAGCTTAGCTCGATATAGAGCACGTTTATCTCTACGTAGAGCAAGACTATCTCTATATAGAGCTAAGCTTGCTCCAAAGAATTATCACCTGCCGAGTTAGCTGCTACTTACTAGCTCCCTTTCTTTTTTATGATGGACAAAGAATAGGTGGAGTGTTGCCGACTTAAATAGGAGGGCTGCTGTTCTGTAGCAGAGAAGGAGAACAACGATAAATCATTAGTTCATGAAAAGCTCTAACAGTAATTAGTAATTTGTGTGGAAATCTAGCCGTGCCTGTATTGCTTCATTAAAGACTGCTAAGCTTGTCGCCAAGTATTTTTATTAAGTTTCTCTTTGATGCTAGTGTTTCTTTAGTATATTTGCATCATTGTGTTGGATATAAACAAAGGTATACGATATACTAATGCTTAAAAAGTTAAAAACGATGCTGATTATTGGTATCCCAAAAGAAATTATGCACGGCGAAGCCCGTGTAGCAGCGACACCAGAGACTGTTTCCAAATTTGTCAAGGATGGATTCAGAGTACTCATCCAGAAGAATGCAGGCCTAGGCGCACTTTACCATGACGAAGAATATGCTGCAGCAGGTGCTGAGCTAATTGATTCGCCTCGTGAAATCTACGATCAGGCACACATCATCCTCAAAGTCAAAGAACCTCAGATGAATCACGAGCTCGGTCTGCACGAGGTCGACATGATGCATCAAGGGCAGTACCTCATTACCTTCATCCACCCTGCATCACCAGTCAATCATGATATGGTGCGCAAGTTAGCTAAGCAAGGCGTTATCAGCCTTACCCTCGACGGTGTGCCACGTATCAGCCGCGCTCAGAACCTCGATGCTCTGACCTCAATGAGTACCTGTGCCGGGTATAAGGGAATCTTGATGGCTGCCAATGATTTGGCTAGCTTTATGCCAATGATGGGTACCGCTGTAGGGATGATTCCACCTGCCAAGGCTCTAGTCATCGGGGTAGGGGTAGCCGGTTTGCAGGCTCTAGCTACGGCTAAGCGTCTAGGTTGCCAGACCTATGCGGCAGATATTCGTCCCGCTGCAGTCGAGCAGGCACAGAGCCTAGGTGCTAAGGTTGTAGATCTGGGAGTGCCAGCCGAGCTAGCTGTCGCCGAGGGTGGCTATGCCAATACACTTCCCGAGCACGTTTTGGTAGAGGAGCGTAAGCGACTCATGGAGGTCATTAAGGATATGGATGTTGTCTTCTGTAGTGCCTTGATACCCGGTAAGATTGCTCCTATCTTGATCACAGAAGACATGGTGCGCCAAATGAAGAAAGGATCTGTGATCGTTGATATCTCGATAGACCAAGGTGGCAACTGCGAGATCACACCTGCAGGCGAGAGAGCCGTGAAGCATGGCGTGATTCTAGAGGGTATCAAAAATATCCCCGGTATGCTCCCCAAGAGCTCTACTTGGATGTTTGCCAACAACGTGTACAATCTAGTGAAGTACCTCGTCAAGGATGGTGCTGTACATCTTGATATGAGCGATGAGATCTGTGCCAAGATCCTCGTGACGCGCGATGGACAGATTGTTCATGCTGGTACGCTCGAGGCCATGGCTGCCAAATAAATCGGATTACCTGTAACTAGTCTACGAGGCTGTGTCGCTGCGAGTAGCATCACAGGGGCACAGCCTCGGCTTATTAATCACTCAACTATTAGGAACACAACATTTATGTCCCCACTGATCTACCTCATAGTACTGGCTGTCTCTACGGTCGTTGGGTACTTGCTCATTCGCAATGTGCCCAGTTTGTTACATACGCCTCTGATGTCTGGGATGAATGCCCTCAGTGGCGTTACTGTCGTTGGTGCTGTCTCTGCCACGGGATTGGCTCTGCTTAGTGCCTCTGGGGGGCATCTCTGGCTAAGTCAAATACTAGGTGGTCTAGCCATTATCCTAGCCACCGTCAATGTCGTGGGCGGATTTGCTGTAACGCACCGTATGCTACGTATGTTTAACCGTAAAAAATAGCCTCCAACATCATGACACCCTATATATATTATGGTATATGCGCCTTGCTTACCTTGATGGTGCTAGGCGGTATTTGGATGATGAGCCGTGTGCAGACGGCCAAGGCTGGTAATCAGCTTAGCGCCTTGAGTATGTTGCTGGCGATTGTTTTCACTTTGGTGTATCATCAGGTTTTCTCTGCTTGGACCGTGTCCAGATGATTCAGATGCCACAGCTTGTGGCTTTGCTTAATGGTATCGGTGGTGGTGCGTCGGCACTGGTCGGCTTCTTAAGCCTACAGGCGATGAGCCTAGGCATTGCCCCTAGCGAGAATCCTCTCTTCTCTGCTGGTACATCCGTTCTAGCCATCCTCATCGGTATGATGACGCTCATCGGTAGCCTCGTCGCTGCAGGTAAGCTACACAAACTATTGCCACAGCGCCCCATTGTCTATCCTGCTCACAGCTTCATCTCCAACTTCTGTATTGGTCTTAGTAGTGCGCTTACTATTATGGTCTTCATGGGCTATCTAGAGGCTGATGCGCTCACGGTGGGCGTTGTAACCATTCTCTCCACTCTCTTTGGCTACTTCTTTGCCATTCGTGTCGGTGGTGCGGATATGCCCATCACGATTTCTCTGCTCAATTCGCTCAGTGGCTTGGCCGGAGCTATTGCGGGGATGGCCACAGGCGACCTCTTGCTCGTAGCTATCGGTGGTGTCGTAGGGGCTAGTGGTCTGCTCCTGACGCAGATTATGTGCCGAGCTATGAATCGCAGCCTAGCCTCCATCTTGCTCGGCGAGGGACTCAATACGTCTAAGCCACAGCCACAGGCTACGAGCAAACCTCAGACTGCAACGGCTTCTGCTAGACAAGAGCCTACTAAGCAAGCCGAACCTGAGCGTCCCACGCTCGGCGATATCCTTCGCTCGGCTCGAGAGGTAATCATCGTTCCCGGCTATGGTATGGCGCTCTCGCAAGCTCAGCACGAGGTGAGAGCTCTAGCCAATAAGCTCTCGGGGCAAGGAGCTAGAGTACGCTACGCCATCCACCCCGTGGCTGGCCGTATGCCCGGGCACATGAATGTGCTGCTGGCCGAGGCAGATGTGGACTACGAAG
>JAUMYV010000041.1:8450-18289 GCA_030528445.1 Porphyromonadaceae bacterium
TGGATGCTATCAATGACGACTTCAAGTCTGCTGACCTAGTGGTCGTGATTGGCGCTAATGACGTAATGAATCCAGCGGCTCGCGAAGCCGAGGGTACACCTATCCATGGTATGCCCGTCTTGAGCGTAGACGCTGCTCGCGAGATTGTCATCTGCAACTTCGACCTCTCTCCTGGATATGCTGGTGTGCCCAACCCTCTATATTCTCGATCCGAGGGGGTTCATCTCTTGCTTGGCGATGCCAAGGAAAGTCTCAAGGGCTTGCTATCGGCTTTTGACGAAAAGGAAACATCTGCTAAGTCCGAACCTAAGTCTGTAGACCGCCTGCCCGAGGTGCTTCGCTCTGCTCGAGATGTGATCATCGTTCCCGGCTATGGTATGGCGCTCTCGCAAGCTCAGCATGAGGTACGTGCTCTAGCCAATAAGCTCTCTGGGCAAGGAGCTAGAGTACGCTACGCCATTCATCCTGTGGCAGGTCGTATGCCCGGGCACATGAATGTGCTGCTGGCCGAGGCAGATGTGGACTACGAAGATCTATACGAGATGGATGCTATCAATGACGACTTCAAGTCTGCTGACCTAGTGGTCGTGATTGGCGCCAATGACGTAATGAATCCAGCAGCTCGTGAGGCCGAGGGTACACCTATCTATGGTATGCCCGTTTTGAGTGTAGACGCTGCTCGCGAAGTAGTGATCTGCAACTTCGACCTTTCTCCCGGATATGCTGGCGTACCCAATCCTCTGTATTCGCGTGCCGAGGGAGTTCATCTTTTGCTTGGCGATGCACGAGAGAGCCTCAAGAATCTGCTTGAGCGGTTCTAGATATTAGAGTGATTGAGTCAAGCCAAGGGGCTGTACTGGAAGTGAAATTTCGGTACAGCCCCTTGAAGCTAAAATGGTCTATGCGTGGATTGAAACATCTTTATTGTACTTTTGTTGTAAACTTGCAAGGCAATAGGTAGATGCTTCGGGACGTTATCAATGCGTCGTCTGTTGTCTACAAAGTCTCTTCTAGCAAGAAATATAATTAAGAGGAACATAGAGTATGAATATAATATGGGCAGTCATAGCACTACTCACCCTTGGAGGTGTAGCTGCTTTGGTGGGTTGGATACAAGGACGAATTCGCGAAGCTAAAATCGCACGTGGCGAGCAAGTGGAGGAGGAGCCCGAGCGCCCCGTAAGTGCTGGTGGTTGCTGTGGTATGCATATGACCTGTGAGCGAGATAGCTTGCTCTCGGCTGTCAGCACGCGTATCGTTTATTTCGATGATGAAGAGCTGGATCGCTTTCGGGGAGTCGCTGGCTCAGACTACTCTGCCGATGCGGTCGATGAGTTCCGAGAGATCCTCATCACACTCCGTCAAGATGATGTGGCTGGCTGGGTGCGTAGTCTTCAGCTTCGCCAGATAGAGCTCCCTGAGGAGCTCAAACCTGAGGTCTTCCTCGTTGTAGGCGAATGCCGAGCCTATCACATGGAGCATGGTCCTGGAGAGCACGATCATCACCAACGGTATTAAACTCTGGGCGTGGCTAGTATCTTTGAGTTTCAGTTTTTCCAAAATGCACTTTGGGCGTCTGTCCTATCGGCTCTAGTTTGTGGGTTGATAGGATCTTATATCGTTGTGCGTCGCATTGTGTTCATCAGCGGAGGGATTACGCACGCCTCATTTGGAGGGTTAGGGTTAGGTGTCTATCTAGGTATTAATCCCATACTATCTGCGGGGGTGGCTGCTGTTTTAGCTGCATTGGGAATTAGTAGTCTTAGCCGAGGTGGAGAGATTAGAGAGGACTCTGCCATAGCCGGTGTTTGGGCTCTGGGTATGGCTCTAGGGGTTCTGTTCCTAACGCTTACGCCGGGCTATACTACGGGGCTTTCGTCCTATCTCTTCGGCAATATCTTGTTGGTCGGCACTGCCGATTTGCTTTGGCTCGCTGCTTTCGGGGCATTGCTTTTGTTTTGTCTAGCTCTATTCTATCGCCCCATTCTGTATTCCATCTTCGATCCAGACTTTGCTCGTACGCGTGGCGTCAGATCCGACCGATGGAATATGTTTATGCTCGTTGTCGTCTCCATAGGCCTCGTCTTGTGTATTAGGCTTGTGGGGATTATGCTTCTGATATCTCTACTTACTCTACCACAGAGTATCGTTGGGTTATTCGTGTCGGACTTCAAGCGGTTGATGATTGGTTCCGTTTTGGTCTGCTTAGTGGCCAATGTCTCTGGGCTTTTACTTAGCTATTATCTCTTGGCGGTACCCTCGGGGGTACTGATCATACTGGTGTTATTTCTGTTGTTGGGAGGAGCGAAGCTCGTCCGTCACTTTCAGCTACGCAGTCTATAGACAACCTATATCACCACTTATATGAAAACTGTTTTTCGATCCCGATTCTTGACTCCGTTTTTACTTGTCCTATGCGTTACCACTCTAGGACTAGGAGGAGGCTGTACGGTTAAGAAGAACACTGGTGCAACACGGCTGTATCATAATCTCACGACAAGGTACAACGTGCACTACAATGGTCAGCTAGCCTTCGACGAGGCCTATCGAGCATTGCTAGAGAACGAGCATGAGAGCTATACGCGCCCCATCGCCGTAGACATCATCACTTACAAAATAGCAGAGGTAAGAGGCACGGAGAAAAAATCTGGTGGCACATTTGATCGCTCGGTAGAGAAAGCACAAAAAGCCATCAAAGAGCATAGTATCCGCATCAAGCCAGTGCGCAAACCTGGATGGCGCAAAGATCCCAAGGCTGTGGCAGAGCAGCTCAAAGGGGAGTACAACCCATTCCTACATCAGACCTGGCTCCTACTGGGCAAGGCACAGCTATACAACGCCGACGTTGACGAAGCGATGGCTACATTTGCCTATATCTCCCGTCTATATGAGTCCACACGATTGGTACGAGATATCGCCCTGCTTTGGCAGGTGCGATGCCTTAGCCTAGCAGACAGAGCGAGCGAAGGCAAGCAGTTACTTGCATTGATTGATACAACTGATAGAAGCCACTACCAGAGACTTCGTCCCCTATATACTCTCACCATGGCAGAGTATCACCTAGCACGAGGTGAAAATCAACTTGCACTCCCTTGGCTTACCCTAGCCGCTCCACTAGAGCCTATGGGGGCGCAGCGTGCTAGACTATACTATCTGCTTGGTCAGCTACAGCAACTCTCGGGTGAGCCTCTAGCGGCCTATCGCTCCTATGGCAAGGTGCTCGCCCTCTCTCCTAAGCCCACACTCGACTTTGCCGCTCGCATCAGACGTGCGGAGCTATCGCCTCGAGGGCATGCCGAGGTGCTTGGAGCCCTTAAATCAATGGCTCGACGAGGGAAGTACAAGACTCAGCTAGATCAGATTTACTACGCTATTGGTAGTACCTACCTTTCGTCTAAGGATACCCTTGGTGCCCTTGATGCTTTCCGCTTCGCCGTAGACACGAGCCAGACCAAAGGGCAGGACTACGCTCTAGCCAACATAGCTCTTGGTCAAATCTATTTGCAAAGGATGCAGTATTTGCCTGCACGTGATGCCTATGCTCAGGCTATCTCTGCACTCTCGCAGCTAGAGCCAAGCTATAAGGCGTATAGTCACCTCGCTCAAGGGTTAGACTCGCTAGCAGTGCCAGCCGAGATCGTTCATCGAGAGGATAGTGTCCTCGCTCTAGCTCGGATGGATGAGCAGGCTCGTACCCGAGTGATTGATAGCGTGATCACTACACTCAAGGCTAGAGAGGCCGAGGAAGCTGCGCAGAGGGCTAGAGACTCTATTGCACAGCTTAATCGAGATATAGCGGCTCGTATGCCTGGTACGACCTCCCCGCCCCGGCCCTCTATCCCTAAGGTTATGGGGCAGAGTGGAGCGTTCTACTTTTACAATCAAGCATTGCTTAACCAGGGGCGTAAGGATTTTGATCGGACTTGGGGGCGTCGTAAGCTAGAGGACCTATGGCGTCTGCGCAAGCGTGATGGCTTTGTCCTAGACAGAGAGCAACTACAAGCTCAAGCTGGGGTTGATAGCCCATCGTCTTCTCTCGCTCAAGTAGGCTCATGGGAGCCAAGTCAAGGTTCTGAGCAAACACAGGCGACAGAGGATCCACATCACCCTGCATATTATTTGTCTAGGCTCCCGATGACGCCACAGGCACAGCAGGAGAGCGAAGCCCAGATTGAGCAGAATCTCGTGGAGATGGGGCGTCTTCTGACGGATAAGCTAGAGCGCCTAGCAGATGCGGCCAAGATTTATCATCAGACCCTCGATCGATTCCCAAAGACTCAATATGCCGAGCAGATACTCTACCGACTTTATTTGCTCTATCTACGTCAGGGTGATGAAATACAGGCCGAGCAAGTGCGGCAGAAGTATTTGGCTGCATTCCCCCAGACTAAGCTTGCCGCAGAGCTCTCTACGCCAAACTACCTCGAGCGTTTACGAGAGAGGGATCAGATCATAGCCCGTCGGTATGCACAAGCCTACGAGGCGTATCATCAAGGACAGCCTGATACGGTACTTGCTATCTATGACGAGATAAAGCACTCGTATCCGACTAGTACTCATCTGCCTCGCCTTCTCTTTTTATCGGCTATGGCAGAGGCAGCTGCTGGGCATGCAGAGGCTTTTGGTCAGAAGCTTGAGGAGCTACAAGCTACAACTCCAGCCGAGGAGGTTAAGACGCTTGTGGATGCGATGCTTGAAGGACTAAAGCAAGGACGACCAGTCTATGCTGGGCACCCTATACCTATTAACTGGACCTTAGCCTCGGGAGTCATAGATTCGGCTCAAATCGGACAAACAGATGTTTTTGCTGCTGGTACACCTCAGGATCAATATGCTCTACTAGTAGTAGGTGTCGATTCGTTGGCTACTACTGAACTCATTTACCGTTTAGCGGTTTATAACTTTACTAAGCAGACCCAGTCGCTCATCCCAATTAAGGCTCTGAATGAGTTGGATGTCTCAGCTCTGGCCACTGGGAAGTTTGCCTCAATGCACTTGTTGAGGCAATATGCCAATCAGCTTAGAGCAGACGACAGCTATAGCATACTTGGTAGCCCTGTGATGTTGCCGATAACGCATGCCAATCTGTCTCGACTCAATCGGGCGGATATGCTGGATAGATACTTGGAGTTCCTTCTCCAAGGCACGGATAGTCTGATTTCCGTAGATGCTCAAGTACTCAAACAACTCTCCGACCATCTGCTCTCCGAGCGGAAGAGAAAGGCAGAGCTCATGCAGGGTGCTGGTAAGGCTAAGGCCGATAGTCTAGACTTCGGGTTCGAGAGAGTTCAATCATCCGAGGCTGATACTACTACCTCGGAGCAAGAATCGCAAGTGCAGATCCCTAGAGAGTCTGCTCTAGCAAGGCCTGCGATTAGCTACGAAGAGATGCAAACTAAGGCCGATGAGAGAGAGAAACGTGCCAAACAAGAGGCGCGAAAACGAGAGCGACTCAAACGCGCTCGAGAGAAAGCCAAAACTCGGGCTAAGAAGGGTAAATAAGAAGATATTTTTAAGAAGTTAGATGAAAAGACCTAAGGACTACTTCTACCGAATGTATGCTCTATTGCTGGTGGTGATGCTAGGGCTGCTACTACTATATCATCTGCCTAGTAATATCTTGGGATGGGAGCCCAAGCCTATTGATATGCTAGCGGATTTACGTGTCGAGAAGCTAGAAGAACTGATGGACTCCACTGGACTGGTGTCGGATGAGCAGCAGGTAATCTCCCCCACACTGAGTATTGATTCTCTCGAGGATGAAGAAGCTGTTCGACTGCAAGAGGAGCGCCAGAGGCGCGACCAAGCCTACGAACGCATTCAATCGGAGACTTGGGCAGAAGAAGATAGTATTAGTACAAATATTATAGACTATAGCCAAGCGCGTACAGGGCTCCGACGTTTTTTCTCTCGCCTAGCCAAATGCCAAGGTTCTAATGAATCTGTTCGTATCGCCGTGTTGGGGGATTCTTTTGTTGAGGGAGATATCTTTACCGATGCCTTGCGCTCGAATTTGCAGACTCGGTACGGAGGTTCTGGGGTAGGGTGGATGCCTATGAGCAGTAACACGGCAGGATTCCGAATGTCTGTGCACCATGACTTCAGAGGCTGGAAAGACCTGTCAATGCTACATAGCAGACGTGAGCGGCACATTATCTCTGGCCATATCTTTCGCCCAGAGGGTAGTGCGTGGTCGCGCTACAGTCTCCCCAAAGGGCAGACTGCTTTTGACCGTGCTACGGTGTATTATCAGGCTACAGCTCCACTATCAGTTAAGATGATTACCGATAGCGGCGAGGAAGAGCTCCAGCTACCAGCTACCAACCAAGGGGAGTCAATGTCTAAATACACTTACGGCACCTCACCTACGACTAGCATTAAGGTGGCACTCACTAGTGGAGCAAATGCTATGACGAGCTATGGAATCGCCCTGGAGCAGAGTCGTGGCGTTACTGTAGACAATATGTCTATAAGAGGAAATTCGGGGCTGCTATTGTCCTCTCTCGATACCGATTTGAATCAGGCTTTTGGTCGTCTACGTCCGTACGACCTCATCATCCTGCAATATGGGCTCAATGTTGCCAATGCCAAACAGAGAGACTATCGTGGCTATACCAAGCAGATGAAGCGAGCAATCCAGCATCTACGCCAGCTGTATCCAGAGTCAGACGTTATGCTTCTAGGGGTGTCGGATAGGGCTCAGCGTTCGTCTGGCTCAATGACGACGATGCCCGCCATCATCGAGCTACACAAGCAACAAGAGGTGTTAGCCGCCGAGCTAGGATTGCCTTTTTGGAGTTTGCTCAAGGCTATGCGCTCCATCGGGGGAATTAGCCAGATGGCCGCCCAAGGTAAAGCAGCTAAGGACTACACGCATCTCAATCATAAGGGTGGACGAGAGCTTGCAAACAAATTCATCGAAGCCATAGAATTAGAAAAACGATATTATGAAGAAATTCAATAGCATTTACCTCATTGGGCTTTGCCTCATCTTGCTCACGGGCGGACGGATACAGGCAGCAGGGAGTAAACATAGGTCCAATCATTGGTATGCTCCCTCTAGCCAATCTTACCAAGCCCTCTGGCAGTCCATCAAGTCTAGTCGTACGGAGCATAAACCTATTCGTGTCGTACATTTAGGCGATAGCCATATTACTAGTGGCTTCACGACTGCTCCGATTAGAGAACAGCTATCCCGCCAATATGGGGATAGCGTACAGGTACAATACTGGGGAATTAATGGTGCTACTTATGTGACCTATAGCATCCAAGCGGAGATCGATCGCATTGTCAAAGCTAAGCCAGACCTCCTGATTGTATCGCTTGGGACGAATGATTCCTATACCTTCAGGTTCTCGGCAGAAGAGTTTCGGGCTAATATGGCTACATTCTTTACGCTTCTAGAGAAAAGCCTCCCAGATCTCCCCATTGTCTTGACGACCCCTCCACCGAGTTTCCTCAAAAAGGCAAGCCGAGTGGCTTCGACAACTACAAGAAAGCGTGGCAAACGTAGGCAGACCTACAGGACCGTGACCAACTACAGCTACAATAAGAATACCAATACTGCCGCCAGAACGATGGATTATTTGGCTAGGCAGCGTGGCTATGCTTTGATCAATCTCTATGCGAGTATCGGGTCGGAGCGAGAAGCCAAACATTGGCTAGCTAAGGGTTGGATGCATACCGACCGAACGCACTATACAGTGCCAGGCTATACGAAGCATGGCGAATATATCGCTGGTGCTCTAGTGGAGATGATTGAGCAGAAGAGTAAGCCTGCTTCTGGCCATAAATAGGAGGTATCATGGATTTGCTAGGCTCATTAGACTTCTCACGTCTTCCACAACTTCTGCGCTACGATGCTATGGCGCCGATGATTTTCTCTAGTGGATTATTCTTTTTCGTTTTTCTTCTGCTTCTGCCCATCTATGGTGCGTTGAGGAAATATACAACTCTGCGCATCATCTATGTCGCGCTTTTCTCTCTGTTTTTCTATTACAAAAGCAGTGGCCTATATGTTATCCTGCTTTTACTTGCTGCCACGAGCGACTTCATCATCGGCAGATTGATGACTCGTTCGTCTGCAAAAGGTGAACGAAAAGTATACGTTGCCTTGAGCATGCTCATCAACCTTGGTGTACTATGCTACTTCAAGTACTTCAATTTCCTAGGTAGTCTACTTTTTGATTTAGTCAATGCCCTTGGCTTGACGCTTGGGAAACCAGAGTGGATGCTTGGGGAATGGCAGGCTTGGGATATTATTCTACCTGCTGGGATATCGTTCTATACGTTCCAGACGATGAGCTATATCATAGACCTCTATAGAGGAGAAATACAACCACTAAGGCGCTGGATTGACTATGTATTCTATGTCTCGTTTTTCCCTCAGCTAGTGGCTGGCCCTATTGTTCGAGCCAAGGACTTCATTCCTCAAATTTACCGCAAACCTGCCCTACCTAGGGCGGAGTACGGAGAGGCTATTGCGTTAATCATCAGTGGCTTGTTTAAGAAGGCTATCATATCGGACTATATCAGCCTTAACTTCGTAGATCGCATTTTTGACGCGCCCACGCTCTATACAGGGATCGAGAATTTGCTTGGTGTCTATGGCTATGCTCTGCAAATCTATTGCGACTTCTCGGGCTACTCGGATATGGCTATCGGTATCGCTCTGCTACTCGGCTTTAGGTTCAATATCAACTTCGACTCTCCCTATCAGTCTGCCAATATCACCGAGTTCTGGAGGCGTTGGCACATTTCACTCTCGTCTTGGCTTAGAGACTATCTCTATATTCCACTCGGGGGGAATCGTAAGGGATCTGTACGTACCTACATCAATTTGATGATTACAATGCTACTTGGGGGGCTATGGCATGGAGCAGCCTTGAGGTTCATTCTCTGGGGTGGAATACACGGTGTAGCCTTGGCGCTACATAAGATGTGGTGCAATCTGGTGCCGAGCTCTGCTCGTAGTGCTGATGAGCTCCCTCTTTGGCGCAGATGGCTGGGGCGTATATTGACCTTTCATCTCGTCTGCTTTGCTTGGATATTCTTCAGAGCAGAGTCGATGCAAACGGCCACTGATGTGATCACTCAGATTTGGAAGAATTTCCATCCAGAGGTTTTCTTGCAGTTTGTTCAAGGCTACAAATTGGTGTTTGCGCTGATGTTGCTAGGCTATACTTTGCACTTTACGAGTCATCGTTTGGAGCGTCGTTTTAGATTATTCTTTGCACGTGCCGAGTTTGTTTGGCAGGTGGCTATTGTCCTAGTCCTTCTGGTTGTCGTTATACAGATGAGATCTGCTGAGATTCAACCTTTCATTTATTTCCAGTTTTAGTGCTCGTTTGCGAAAAAGTTTTATCTTTGCACTGCTTTTCAGGATAACGGAGAGGTGCTCGAGTGGTTGAAGAGGCACGCCTGGAACGCGTGTAGGCGTCACAAGCGTCTCGCGGGTTCGAATCCCGCTCTCTCCGCTTCAAGGGTGTAGATCAGTGAGTTAAGCTGTCTACACCCTTTTCTATGTCCTCGATGCTGGTAAACAAAAGATTTAAGCATTGCCTTTTGCTACTTTCGAGACTTCATTTTAGTTTACGCCATTCCCTTTTGGTCATTGTATTATCTTTCATTGCTGTCTGGTAAAGTCTTTCTGTTTGGAGTAATTAAAGGGCGGGCTTCGAGAAATGAAGTCAGCCCTAATTTCGTTATCTCGTTGTCGCAAAACCAAAAGATGAAAATAAGGGCACAATTAAGATCTGGCTGACTAGAACTAAATCTCAGCTAGCCCTTACGACAAACTGATATAAGCCACAAACATTCTTTGGAGCAAGCTTAGCTCT